>CAZIFR010000001.1:0-50661 GCA_964539185.1 uncultured Muribaculaceae bacterium
GTACATATCCCTATTAATTACAATTTTAAAATAAAAACAACCTATAAAATAGATTATTGTAGTTTCTTTATATTTTAACTTCAATAAAATATACAAAGAGGAAAAATATTATTATAAATATAATTTTATAGTTACTTCTCTTTAGATGTAAATACTTTATATTAATTGTATTATACATTTATAAAAACATATATTCAATTCACAATGGAGGTGAAAAAATGAATAAAAAATGTTTAAATTCATGTTTTCCAATTTGTAGTTGTTGTGAACCAAGACGTGGACCGACGGGGCCAACCGGACCAACTGGACCAGCAGGAGGACCGACTGGACCGACTGGACCAACTGGACCGACTGGACTTACTGGTGCGACTGGACCTCAAGGAGTAGTTGGACCTCAAGGACCTCAAGGTGTTCAAGGATTACCAGGTTCAACGGGTGCAACTGGGCCGACTGGACCGACTGGACCTCAAGGAGTAGTTGGGCCTCAAGGACCTCAAGGTGTTCAAGGATCACCAGGATCAACCGGACCAACCGGACCAACTGGACCAACTGGACTTACCGGACCAACTGGGCCAGAAGGACCTGCTGGCTTAGGAGGCATAATTCCGTTTTCATCTGGATTACCTATTGCACCAACAAGTATTGCATTAGGTTTAGTAGGTTTACCTGGCATAATTGCCTTTGGTGATAGCACAACATTACCTGATGTCTTAGGTGTTGATATAGACTTAACAGGAGCAGCTGGAACTTTAATAAATATGGCTTTTTCAGTACCACGGGATGGCGTAATTACAGATATTGCAGCATACTTTAGTGTTGTTATTGGATTATCATTAATTGGAACTGACATAACAGCTGAAGCTCAATTATATGAATCTACTACACCAAATAACATATTCACACCAATTACTGGAGCAGTAGTAACCTTAGCACCAAGTTTCGGAGGAATTATAAATGTTGGTGATATTGCGTCTGGTACAACAAACGGATTAAACATACCTGTCACAGCTGGAACTCGGTTATTAATGGTATTTACTATTACATCAAGTGGGGTTTCATTAATTAATATACTTACTGGTTATGCTAGTGCTGGTGTAAATATCTCATAATTTTTAAAACTATTTTAACTAAATAAAAGTGGGCTAAACAATTTCGTTCTTGCCTACTTTTATTGTATCATTCACATCTGCTTTTTAACTATATCACTTATCTGTTGTAAACATATAATAGTACTATAATTAACAGGGAGGTCATTATGAAAAAAGTTTGTGTTTATGCCATTGCTAAAAACGAAAGCCAATTTGTAGAGAGATGGGTTGAAAGCCTCAAAGAAGCTGACATGATAATTGTTGGAGATACCGGTTCTACAGATGATACAGTCACTAAATTGAAAAAACTAGGCGTGAAAGTATATAAAATAAAAATTGATCCTTGGCGATTTGATGAAGCTCGTAATGCTGTTTTAAATAAAGTTCCAAAAGATATGGATATTTGTTTATCAATAGATTTAGATGAAGTTGCTACGAAAGGATGGCGGGAGTGTCTAGAAAAAAGCTGGAAAGAAAACACAACTAGATTAAAATACAATTATAATTGGAGTTTCAATGAATATGGGAACCCAGAAGTTAGTTTTTTAACGGAAAAAGCACATAGTCGCTTTGACTACAAATGGACTCATCCAGTCCATGAAGTATTAACTTATATTGGTAAAGATAAAGAGTTGATTGATTATGCTGAAGGATTTGAAGTAAATCACTATCCTGATCCCACTAAATCAAGATCTAACTATTTACCATTATTAGAACTATCTGTTAAAGAAGACCCGACTGATGATCGCAACATGCATTATCTAGGTAGAGAATATATGTATAACCAAAGATGGAATGACTGTATTGAAACATTAATAAAACATTTAAGTTTGCCAACAGCATTTTGGAAAGATGAACGTTGTGCATCAATGAGATTTATTGCACGAAGTTACATGAATTTAAAACGCTATGAAGAAGCTAAAATGTGGTTAGATAAAGCAATTGATGAAGCACCACATTTAAGAGATCCTTTTGTGGAAAGAGCTTTACTAGAATACAACTTGAAAAACTGGGATAATGTTATTAAATATTGTTTAAAGGCACTTGAAATTCAACATAATCAAAAAAGTTATATTAACGAACCATTTAGTTGGGATGCAACCATTTATGATTTATTGTCAATTGCATATTTTTACAAAAATGATATTAAATCTTCTTTATGCTATATTGATTTAGCTTTAGAAACTGAACCTAATAATCAAAGGATATTAGAAAACAAAGATTTAATAAATGATATTTTAAACGATATATCAACCGATTAACAAATCTCAATAAAAACGAGATTTGTTTTTATTAAATTAATAATGAGACTTACAAGAATTAAACTATTGAAACAAGTTAAAAATAGACCTATTAATTTGACATAAAAATTATAATGCATATTATATTTTAGAGCGGAGGAATATAAATGGAAAAACACGTTTTAAAAGTTGAAAATTTAAAAAAAAATTATCATACAAAAGAAGGAGAAACTTTAGCTGTTGATAATTTTTCTCTGGAATTAAAAAATGGTGAATTCGTAGCTATTGTTGGTCCAAGTGGTTGTGGAAAAAGTACTATTTTAAATATATTAGCCAATTTAGACAAAGAATCAGATGGTATAATTGAATTTACAAGTAATGTTAAAATTGGTTATATGTTACAACAAGACTCTTTGTTTAATTGGAGAACAGTTTTAGAAAACTGTTTATTAGGACTTGAAATTACAAAAACACTAAATGACAAATCAAAAACACATGTTTTAAATTTGTTAAATACTTATGGATTAGGTGAATTCATTAATAGTTACCCTAATACACTATCTGGAGGAATGAGACAAAGAGTAGCTCTAATTAGAACATTAGCTACTAACCCTAAATTATTACTGATGGATGAACCCTTTTCAGCACTGGATTATCAAACAAGATTAGCAGTATCAGACGATGTTTATAGTATAATTAAAAATGAAAAAAAAGCGGCTATTATGGTTACTCATGATATAGCTGAAGCTATATCCATGGCCGACAGAATAATTATTTTATCTAAACGTCCTAGTACAATTAAAAGAATAATTGATATTAATTTAAGCGATAAATCTAATCCCATAAGCAATAGAAAGGCTAAGGAGTTTGCCTATTATTACGATTTAATATGGAGGGAAATTGATTATCATGTCTAAAGAATATAAAAATTATTTAAAATTAATTAAGAGAAATAATTTGTTAATAAGAATATCTCAAATTCTCATTTTTATTATTTTCATTGTAGCATGGCAATTATTGGCCGATTTTAAAATTATAAATACCTTTATCTTTTCTAGTCCTATTAAAATATTTAATTGTTTAGTTAATTTAGCTTCGACAAATAATCTTTATGATCATATATTAATAACTATTTACGAAACTTTAATTAGTTTTGCTCTAGCCACCTTATTAGGACTTTTAATAGCTTCCTTAATGTGGTGGAATATTTTTATCGCCAAAGTGATTGATCCATATTTAACCATTATCAATAGCTTACCAAAGGTAGCTTTAGGACCAATTATTATTATTTGGATTGGTGCTAATATGAACTCAATTATTGTCATGGCGTTACTAATATCTTTAATTGTTACTATAATAAATTTATATCAGAGTTTTATTGAAACTGATCCTAATAAAATAAAATTAATGAAATCACTTAAAGCTAATAATCGCCAAATTTTCTTTAAATTAATTTTACCTAATAGTTTTTCTAATATCATTAATGTTTTAAAAATAAATATTAGCATGTCTTTAATTGGGGTCATAATGGGTGAATTTTTAGTATCTAAAAAAGGCATTGGTTATTTAATAATGTATGGTTCACAAGTATTTAATTTAGATTTAGTTCTAACCGGAATTATAATCTTGTGTATCGTTGCAACCTTAATGTATTATTGTATATCTTATATCGAAAAAAAATTAGTCAGAAACTAATTTTTTTATTAATCTATTATTTATCAAGTTCTTGAATAACTAACTTTTTATATTCGTTTACTCCAGGCTGATCGAAAGGATTAATGTCCAATAAATAGGCCCCTGTTGCTGCTCCTATTTCTAAAAAATAAATTAACTGGCCTATATTAAAAGGACTTAGCCGATCTAATGTTATAAAATTACTATAAGTCGTATTTTTAAAATGCGACTTGGCTACTTGATGAGCAACTATTGTGTTTACCTCATCTAAACTCTTATTATATTTTTCAATAAAGATATTATCATTATTCTTAATATGAATAACTGTTTCAAATAATATTTGACTACCTTCTTGATAAAATTGCCCTAAAGAGTGTAGATCTCCCGTATTAATTGAAGCAACTGGTAATATAGCTTTATTTTCCTTCCCTTGTGTTTCAGCAAATAGTTGCTTTGCAAGATCTAGGAAAGATAGTAATTTAGGTTCATAAACAGTAAATGATTCAACTAACTTATTCATTTTATATAAAGAATCTCGAACGATGGCATATTGAAAAGCCCAATCTCTATCTAAATTTTTCGCTCCTTCTAATATTTCATTAATATCAAGTCCGAAAACAGCAACGGGAAGTAACCCAACAGCCGTTAAAACAGAATATCTTCCTCCAATATTAGTTGGAAAGATAAAAGATTTATAGTTTTTTTCATTAACCAATTCTCTTAACTTTCCTTCTTTAATATCAGTAGTGATAATAATTCTTTTATCTAATTCTTCTTTAGAATACTTTTTAGATAACACATCATATAAATAATTGAAATACAAATTAGTTTCCAATGTTGTTCCTGATTTAGAAATAACATTTATAATGACTTGTTTATTATCAATATATTCTAATAATTCTTTAAAATAAGTGGCGGAAAGAGATGAACCAATATAAATTATTTCTGGACTATTAGTCTCAAAATATGGTTTAAAAGCATCGATTATAGCTTTCGATCCTAAAATTGATCCACCAGCGCCAATAACAATAAAAACATCACAGTTATTTTTAATATAATGACTAGTTTCTATTATATCTTTTATGACATCTTGAGAAAGACATTTATTTAAATCATACCAATCAGTCATATTATCGGCTTTTAATTTATGTTTAATAGAATCTATTTTCGATTCATAATCAGAAAAATTAATTTCTTTCATATAAGACTTAAAATCATATGTTATCATTGCTTACCTACTTTCACTATAACAATATGGTGCTTTTTATCATTTTGGAGTTCAATAAAATCGGTTTTAACAATCTCATTATCTAATAATATTTCATTTTGAGATTGTTCAAGTAATACTTTAATTTCATAAACGGTTTTATTATAATTATAATTAATTGTAAATTGCTTCCATGTTGTAGGAACATTAGGTTTAATATATAGTTTATCCTTCCTTAAAGTAAATCCTAAAATATCAACTAAAGCGACTTTATAAAACCAACCACTAGTACCAGTATACCAAGTCCATCCTCCTTGAGCTTTAAATTGTTCATTGCTATAAACATCAGCAGCAAAAACATATGGTTCCACTTTATATTTTAAAACATCATTAGGATTTAAAGTTCGATTAATCGGATTAATCATTTGATAATATCGATAAGCTAAATCAGGATTGTTTGCTTTTAACAAAGCCATAATATACCATGCTGTAGCATGAGTATATTGACCTCCATTTTCCCTAATTCCTTTCGGATAATCCATAATATATCCTGGATAATCTTTACTTTTTTCAAATGGTGGCGATAATAATTTAATAATATTTGCTTCCTTATCAACCAATTTTTCTTCAACAGAATTTATAATTAATTTTGATTGTTCCAAATCAGCTACATCTGTTAATATAGCAAAACTTTGGGAAATTAAATCAATTGAACATTCTTCGTTACTACTTGACCCAATAGCATTTCCATTGTCAAAGAAAGCTCGTAAATAATAGTTTCCATCCCAAGCAACATTTTTTAATGATGCTTTTAGTTTTTCATTAAAAACAACATATTTTTTTAATGGTATTGATGAGTCATATTTATGAGTAAAATCCATAAATTTTTCAATCATCATGTATAAAAAGAAGCCTAACCAAACACTGGTTCCTTTTCCTTTGATACCAATCTTATTCATACCATCATTCCAATCACCACCACCCATAAGTGGTAATCCATTCTTACCTAGCTCTTTCATCGCTTTATGAATAGCTAATTTACAATGCTTATATAAAGATGCTTTTTTAGAACTAAATCGGTATTCTATTAATTTTTCATGTTCGTGTGGTTCTAATAATGACCCCTCAATGAAGGGTACTAATTCATCTAGGAAACTAATATCTTCAGTTATATTTATGTATTCAGAAACGGCATAAATTAACCATAAATAATCATCCTTATATAAAGATCTTAACCCCATTTTAGAAGACGGATGCCACCAATGAAGAACATCTCCCATAGTAAATTGATGCATAGCATTGATTAAAATTTGTTTTTTGGTTATTTCTGGTTCGATACTACAAAGATTCATAGCATCTTGAAGTTGATCACGATAACCAAAGGCCCCTCCTACTTGATAAAACCCCGCTTTGGCCTGTATTCGAGAAGCAAGTGTTTGATAAAGTGCCCAACCATTTACCATATAATTAAAGCTTTCATCTGGCGTTTGGACTTGAACTTTAGATAGTCGTTCACTCCAATTTAACTTTATTTTTGCTAATTCTTTATTAACAATATTTATATTATTGTATTTTTTTACTAAAGATGATAAATCATCAATAGTAGCACAACCTAAGGTAAATGATAACTCAGATTCTGTTTTTTCATCAATGTAAAAATCTACTTCTACTTCTTTAAATAGCAGGTTGTTGTTTAGGACATTTTCAATCTTTAAATTACTCGACATAAAAGTATACAAGTGGCTATAATTTTGACTATAAACGTTTCGAATACTTAAAAAGTTTTCTTCATCATTAAATTCACTTAATAAGTATCTACTTGTCTTTTCTTCTGTAAACCCTAAATTAGGATTAATCCAAAACTTTAAAACAATTCTTTGTTTCCTTGCCGCATTATTTTTAAGTTTTATTTTATATATTTTGACATTATCTTCAGTAGCCACAAATTGAGTTAAACTAATATCAATTTTCTTGAAATTACCAATAAATTCACTATAACCAAAACCATGCTTTACTAAATTAAAATTAATGCCAACATCATTTATTTTAAATCCTTCTGAAGCATCTTTTAATAAAACATCATTAGTCCATGAAGTTAATTTATACTCTTGAGCATTGTAAGCATAAGTAAACCCACAATTGTTGTTTGTTATAATCGTTCCAAAAGTATTATTAGAAATAATATTGCTCCATGCATGAGGGGTATTTTGATCGGTAATTAAATATTCTTTACCATTATTAATAAACCCACCAAATTCATTGAAAAATCTAATATCTTTTTTATTATATATAACTGGTATATTATTATTTTCTTTCTCAATCTTTTTAACATTAACAGTATTTAATTTTTGTAAGGCGTTAATATATTCTTGTAAAGATTTATGTAAGCTACTATCAATAATCAATCTAGAAACCGTTTTTAATAAAACAAATTCTTCTTCATTAATCCTTTGTCTTTCTAAAACATGGATATCCCCAGGAAGTTTGAAAAAACTATTTAAAGCATACATATGATACTTTTCATCTTCTATTTCTTGAGCGATAATTTTAGCGTGCTCTTCAATTGAACTATTAATAATTACTAAATCGATAAAAATTGATTTACTTTTATAATACTCAAACGCATGAAGTAGTTCTTTTATTAAACTTAAATCTTCTAAATCTTGAACGTCTAATAAAATAATTGGACGGTCACCGGAAATACCTAGTGGCCATAAATCTCTCTGATTTAATGTGTTTTTCCTTAAAGTATTAAAATTTTCTTCTTTCACTAAAATATATCTAGTTTGGAGCAGATAGTTTAATATTGTATTATATAGTCTCATATCATCAGGTGTGATATTAACCATTTTACTAGTAATATTATTCATAAGGGTTGAAACTTCAAATCCTTGTTCGACAATTGTCTGTTTATCAGAAAAAGTTTTAACGATATTTAATACCTGTTCTTTAGATTTACCAAAACCACTAATTAGATAAACTGATTTTTCTTCATTTTTAGGAACCATAATTGTATTTCTTAAACTTATAATTGGATCTAATACAGTTCCAACATAATTACGAAGGTTACTACGAACTGCTTTAGGATTGGCAATATTGTATCCTCGACCAATAAAATGTGATCGATTAGTTTCGTATTCGAAATCATTAATTGGATTTTCAATTAATAACCTATTTATCATATAATAACGATTTTGGGAATCTCTTAATTTTCTGTTGACAATAATAGAATTAGTTTTTTCGTCATACTCGCTATGAACAAATAAGTTGTTGAAGGCGGGATGACTAATATCTTCGATACTTTGACAAAGAATTGGCTCCGTATATGTCGTTAACTCCAAATATTTATCTTTATTACTATTATTTTTAAAGGTTATTTTTCTTATTTCCGCATTATGTGACCTGGTAACAGCAATTTCTGTTGTCGTCATAATATCTTTATCTGTTCTGACAAATTTTACCTTATCAAGAGCAAATACAACCTCATAATTATTTGGTTTAATATTAGTAGGTGCATATGTGTTGGACCATACTCTTTTATTTTTAAGATCTTTAACATACATAAATAATCCATAATCTTGCTCCGTAACTTTACGATATCTATTTAATTGAATTGTTCGATATTTGCTATATCCATTTCCCCGATCATTGATTATTACACTATATTTTGAGTTAGATAAAACTGATAGTTCTGGTAAACTCGACATGTACCTGAATACTCTTATATCATTTACAAAAGGTTCTTTTTCATAGGTATATTTTTTATACTTCATGATTTTAAAATTAATGGCTGGACGAAGTTGAATTCGTTCTTTATTTAAAATTTCAATAGCTTGATTTTTGACGTCATCAGAAAAATAATCTTGGATAATGCCATCCTTTAAAAAATTGGCCAAGCTACTTAAAATCATTCCTTGATGATGTGAAAAATAAGCCATTACTGGAGTGTCGTCGAAGAAATCATACGACTCATAAAAGCCATATTGTCCAAACATCGAAAGATCATCAAAACGTTTAATATTTTCGATTACCTTTTTAGGAAATAGGCTAATAGCTAAAATAGAACTATACGGTGTTACAACAATTCGGTCCAAAGCCTCTTCCTTTAATCTTAACTGTGGTATTCCAAAGGCTTTATATTTATAATTTTGACCATCATCTAATTCGTTATAAGCCGCTTCTGAAATTCCCCATGGATAATCTCGATTATAATTTTTCATGAAATCCATTTGCGTATAATAAGCAAAATGATAACTCTCATCTAAAATCGTATTAGAATAATTTTTCATAAAAATTAATGGTAGAAAATATTCAAAAAAAGTTCCAGCCCAAGATGATAATCCCTTTTTACGTCTATGCGTTATTAACGTCTTATCTAAACAAAACCAATGTTTTAGTGGAACATCGCCTTTAGCAATAGCAACATAACTTACAATCCGACTCTCGCTCATAAATTTGTTGTAATTAAATGGTTCTAATGCTCCTTTATCGACATCGTAACCAATACTAAAAACATCTTGTTTGGTGTATAACCACTTAAAATCTGTTTTTCGAATTAATCTTTCAATTACTTTTATAAGTTGATTCTGATTATGCTTTTTTAAAAATCCTTTCACTACCATTAAGGAAGCAACAAAATTTCCACTATCAACACTAGAAATAAAACGGGGATACATAACTTCTAAAGTTTTAATATTATACCAATTAAATAAATGTCCATGCCACTTATTTAGTTTTTGAACTGTATCAATAATATTATTAATCAAAGTAATAGCTTTGTTAAAATCAATCAAATTAATTTCATAGGCCGAAATGATTGATACTAAAGATAATCCAATATTAGTTGGCGAAGTTTTATTATCTTCTTTAACATCACGATTTAATTGGTAATTATCGCAAATTAAATAATTATTTTCTTCTGTCAAATTATCTTCAAAAAAATACCAAGTATTTAATGCAATGTTATGCAAATAATTTTTATTTTCTTCCGTTACTTCCTCTTCCTTTTCATCAAGTGGTTTACTAATTAAATAAATGATAATCGGTCCAATAGAGAAAATCCAAATAATAATCATATTTAGCCATGTAAACTGTTTAAAGATGATTGAATAAGCTAGGATAAGAACAGCAATAACATAATTCATCCAAAATTGTTTTAAAGTATTACTTAAATTAGTTCTAACAACTTTAGCTGCATCATCAGCAGTCATCCAATTAAGCAAATGTTTTTTACTAATTAACATTCTATAAAGAGCCTTAGTAAATGAATTTAAATATAAATATGCATTATATGGAATACTAGAAAACACTGATAATGTTCTTAAAAGGGTTGCTTTATACCCAAACATTAAAATATTATAATGCTTCGTCTTGATAAAAAAGTTGTGTTCCATAAACAAATATTCTGTAATTTGCGAAATAACTGGTAACAGACAAATAAGAACAACAAAACTAATTCCCCAAATTGGATTTATACTTAAATTAGTTAATGATATTATAATAATTAATAACAGACATAAATCAATTAGGCCTCGTCTTATATTGTCAAAAATTTTAAAGCGCCCTAATAAATTGATGGGGTTTTTTTCTTTACTACCGTCAGTTGTTTTAACCTTCCGCTTAAGCCAACTAACAATTTGCATATCCCCTCTAGCCCATCTTGATCTTCTTGCCGCATCAACCAAATATTTTGTCGGAAAATCATCAATAAACTCGACATCGACAATGCTTCCACAACGTAAATAATTACCTTCTAATAAGTCATGACTTAGAATTAAATTATTAGGAAGTCGATTTTTTAAAACTTGTTGAAATACTTCTAAATCGTATATTCCTTTACCGCAAAAGCTACCACTATTAAATACATCTTGATAAAAAGATGGGAAAATATAGTTATATGGGTCAAAGCCACCAATACCAGCATATAATTGTGAGAAAAGTGATTTATTGGTCGACTCAACATCAATATTTAACCGTGGTTGCAATATTCCATATCCTTTAACAACGACATTTTTTTCTTTATTTAAAATTGGTTTGTTTAAAGGATGGGCCATCGCACCGACTAATTTCCAAACAGCATTTAGCCCTAACTTGGTATCGACATCTAACGTTATGACATATTTTATTTTATGTTTAAAATTTTCAAATGTATGAACTTTAAAGTAATCATTTTTTTCGGCTTTAGTTAAATTACCTAACAGTAAATCATTAAAATGTAATAAAGCTCCTCTTTTGCGTTCAAAACCTAACCAAGCTTCCTCACCACTATTATATTTTCTCCTCCGATAGACAAAATTAAAAATATCATCACCGTATTTTTTGTTTAATTTTTCAACTAGCTCACAACCATAACTTACAATTCTAGGGTCGTTAACATGATTTTCTTGATCGTGAGTAGAACAATCGGCAAGTAAAGTAAAATATAAATTCTTGCTTTTATTAAACATATAATATTTTTCTAAGTTTTCAAAAACTTGTTTAATTTTATTTTCATCTTTAATAATAGTTGGGATAACAACCATTGTTTTGTGTTCACTAGGAATTCCTTTAGAAAAATTCAACTTAGGAATGGGCTTAGATTCATGAAATTTCATAAAAAATCTTTGGGTAATTAAAATTACTAATTCACTTACTGGTATTAGAAAAATTAAAAATCCTAACCATTTATAACTTTTTAAAAAGAAAGTAAAAACATAACTTAAGCTAATAGATGAAATAGTAATAATCGTTAAATACATAATAAGTTTAAAAATATAATAATCTTTTTCAACAATGTAATCACTAATATTTTCAGTTTCGGTTAACGATTCATTTAAAAATTTTATTAAGTTTATTTTGCTCTTTTGGGACTTGTTTTTCAAATATGAACGATATACATCTTTAGTTTCAGGAGTCATTTTCGCATAGAATTTATCTTTTTTTAATGTCTTTTCAATATCGTTTAATTTTCCAAATACCTTTTCATTATTAATAAGGCTTACAGCATTCAAAGTGTTAAAAATATTTCTAATAACAATATTGGTCTCAACATTATCAAGATGCTCAGAATTAATAATATCTCTCATCGATATTTTATTAGCCTTTAATAAATTATTCAGTTGTTTGAAAATTATATTAGAATGATCACCCAATTTTTTTAAATTGTTATTTAAATAAAGAACTGAATAGTTAGTTTTTTTACTCACATCAAAAAAATCACTTAATGAAACCTTCGAATGATTAAGCAATTGGATTTTCAGCTTAACTATCAGTTTGTTTATTTGTTTCTGTTCTTTTATTTTTTTGCTTTCTTTTTTACAAATGTCTGAAATCTTTTTAATTAAAACAAGTTCTATAACATTAGGAAGAATAAATAGTTCTTTATATTTAAAATTATATGATTGCTTTATCTGATAATCATCTAATTCTTTAACAATTATTTTTTCATCAATTAGATAATGATATTTTTCTAAGATATCAGTCACAACACTATACATATCAACATTTTTAGTTGTATATTTATATAAATTTTTATTTTTTCGGAAAGCCTCTAATTTAGCATGTTGTTCTGCTAATAAATAATAATTATCGACAATCCATTCATTAATTATACCGACAAAATAATGGTTATTTATTGTTTTTATTAAAGATTTATAATGCTTCGTTATTTTTCTTAATTCTTTGTTTACATTCATACTCAATCATCCTTCTACCTACATAATATAGTATACCATATTATTGTCCAAAAGTGAAAATGGAACTAAAGAAAAAATAAATTATTTTCATTTTTTCTCTAGTTAAACAATATTTATACAAATATTTAATCAGATAACTCTATCTTTTAAAAACCTTCCTTTGTTATTTTATCAAATACAAAACGAAAAGAAAAATTGGCATAATACTTGTCATAGGTCTTTGGTAAATAAAGATTATTAATTTTAAGTTTTATAGAGTTCAAATAATTAGTGTTATCAGAAGACACATTTTTAAAATATTCTTTAAAATATGGATTAATAAGTTCTTGATAAGTAATAGAATTATTAATCTTATAGGAATCGTTATTCCCTTCAAATTTTATACTTAAAATATTATCATACCAATATTCTTTACTTAATTTTATTATATTTAAATTAGTTTCCCATGTCTCAAAAACATCCCCAGATAATACTTGATAAATCATTTCAATTGTAAAATCATTTAAAGATTCATAATCAGTTTGATATAAGTTATTATAGTAATTTATGTAATATAAATCTAATTCTTCAATTCCTTTATAACCTATGTTTTTTAATTTTATATCAAGGTTGTTATCAACTAACATTTCCTTAGTTGCAATCCTCGTATTAAACAAATTTAATATAGCTAGATTAGCAACCCTTTTTATTTTAAAATCATTATTATTTTTATAAATAGAAAAAGAATAGTCGCGATATTCATATTCATAAGAGGACTTGTTTT
The DNA here is from genome assembly GCA_964539185.1 of uncultured Muribaculaceae bacterium. Taxonomy (GTDB): domain Bacteria; phylum Bacillota_I; class Bacilli_A; order RF39; family UBA660; genus Faecisoma. The sequence goes on from CAZIFR010000001.1 coordinate 13,647, forward strand.
CTAATATTAAGTTAATCTTTATTTCATCATTTGATATGTAATTATCTTTAAAAATAAAGTTAGGAATTAAATAATCTATCGCAATAATTTTATCTTCATATTCAAAAGGTATCGTATACTTTAAGTTTAAAGATACAACTTTATTTCCATCTTTAATAATATCAATATCGCTTAAATTACTTTCTGGTATTTCTAATATTCCTTCTTTGGCCAAAGAACCAAAACTTTGATATGTAAATACAGTTATAGATAAAGACAACAAACTTATAATTAGAATAATCTTTTTCATTGTTCCCTCCTATTTTAAGTTTATAATAATTTCTATTTAAATTTTGTCGAAAAACAAATAATTTTTTTCTTTTAAAACAAATTAATAAGGGGTGATAAAATGAAAATAAGACTAGGTTATGTTGCAATTACCAATGCTTTAAATGTAACAACATCTAGATTAATGACATATACTGAATTTTCTAAAAATAAAGATATATCAAGAATAGATGAAATCATTCGATCTAATTTGCAAAGTTTAAACCAAATCATCGATTACAATGTTAAAAACAATATTCATTTTTACCGGCTTTCATCAAAATTAATTCCATTAGCTACTAAAGATGATGTTCATTTTGATTATATTGATAAATTTAAGGAGTGTTATAAGATAATAGGAAATAAAATAAAAAAGTTTAATCTGCGAATTGATTTTCATCCTGATCAATTTTGTGTTTTAAATAGTACTAAATCAGAAATAGTTCAAAATAGTATTAGTATTATAAAATATCACTATAAAATACTAAAAGCCTTTAATATTAAAGACAAAGTAATTATTTTACATATTGGTAGTAATGTTTTTGGAAAAAAAAGCAGTATAACCAGGTTTGTTAATAATTTTAAAAAACTTCCTAAATATCTTCAAAAATGTATTGTCATCGAAAATGATGATAAAATTTTTAACATTCAAGATTGTTTGATGATAAATAAGGTTTTAAAAATACCAATTGTTTTAGATTATCATCATCATGTATGCAATTATAGCGATATCGATTTCAATTTAGTTTTTAAAACTTGGGCCGTCACTCCTAAAATCCATTTTTCTTCGCCTAAAAACAAAACCAAGAAAGACTTTAGAGCTCACCATGATTATATTGATATCGATTCATTTATTGATTTTCTAAAAATTATTAAAGGAAGCAACTACGATTTAGACATTATGTTAGAAGCTAAAGCTAAAGACGATGCTTTATTTAGATTAGTGCGACAATTAAAATATTATGGATATCAATTTATTGATGAAACTACTTTCATTAATTAAACACCACCAATAATACCTTTTTTTCGTAATAAAGATTTTCTTAAAAAATCAAATGGAATAACAGTTAAAGCCAGTAAAAACATTATTTGAAATTCGAAAAAGGTTAACCCAGCGGTTCTAAATAAATCACCACCAAAATAAATAAGTAAAACTTGAATAATAGCAACAAAGGAAATGACAGTAATAAAAGCTTTATTTTTAAATAAATGAGCTAAAATGTTTAACCGATGTGTTCTAGCATTAAAACTATTAAAGATTCCCATAAAAATAAATAAACCAAAAAAGGCTGTCATTAAGTATTTATTATTTTCGCCATCTCTAAAAATATGGGTAAAAAGAGGAATCTTTAAAAATAAAATACAAAGTAAACATGAATATATCCCAGTTATAAATATTTCATGTTTCATATATTTATTAATGATTTCTTCATCACGTTTTTTAGGAGGTTCATTCATATATTCATTAAGTGCTGGTTCAAAAGCAAAAGCTATTGCTGCTAAAGTATCCATAACCATATTTATCCATAGCATTTGAATTACGGTAACGGGAGTATCGATACCAATAAAAGGACCAACAATCGATAAACTAACAGCGCAAATATTAACTGTTAATTGAAAAATGATAAATTTTCTAATACTTTTAAAAATAGTTCGACCATATAATATTGCTTTAGAAATTGATAAGAAATTGTTGTCTAATATAACTATTTCACTAGCTTCTTTAGCTACTTCCGAGCCACTTCCCATAGCAAAACCAACATCAGCTTTTTTTAAAGCTGGAGCATCATTTATACCATCACCTGTCATCCCAACAACAAAATCCATCTCTTGACTTAAACGAACTAACCTACTCTTATCTTGAGGAACAGCTCTGGCCACAACTCTTAATTTTAAGATGCTTTTTTTTACTTCTTCATCAGTCATTTTAGCAAGTTCACTACTTGTTAAAACTAGTTCATTATCATTCAGTAACTTAATTTCTTTAGCAATACTAACCGCTGTATCTTTGTTATCACCAGTTACCATAATAACATGAACTCCTGCTTCTTTAACTTGTTTTATAACATTATTAACTTCTGGTCTTACCTCATCTTTAATTAAAGCAAAACCTACTAAAGTCATATCTTTCATTTCATTTTTTGATGTTGCAAAACATATGATTCGATACCCTATTTTTTCTTTTTTCCTTAAATAATCATTTATCAATACCTTTTTATTAAAATAAGCCCTATTACCATAACTATCATAATAATAAGAACAGTTATCTAAAAGAACTTCTGGGGCGCCTTTAACTAATAATATTTCATCTTTGTTATGTAAAACAGTTGATGCAGAATACTTATTTAAACTATTAAAAGGAGTAATCTCAATTATTTTATATTTATCCTTTTCTTTGATGTTTATAAACTCTAAAATTGATTTATCCGTTATATTGCCACCAATGATATTATTTTCACTATATTCACTAGCATTATTATAGATAAAAGATAATTCTACTATTGTTCTTAACTTTTCATTTAAACTATTAAGACTTTTATATTCTTTTAAATCAGCACTAACAAAATCAGTAACTTTTAGTTTTCCTTTCGTAAGCGTTCCTGTTTTATCACTAAACAAAATGTTAATACTTCCTGCTGTTTCAATCCCATTTAACTTTCGAACTAAAACATTATCTTTTAACATCCTTTTCATATTGGAAGATAAAACTAACGTTATCATCATTGGTAGTCCTTCTGGTACTGCAACGATTATTACGGTTACACAAAGTGTTAAACCATAAAGAATATAACTAATTAACTGGGGAATATTCGTTATTGTTTCCTTAATTAAAATAAGATTAAAATTATTTTGAATAACAATTTTAGAAAATAAATACGATATAAATACTAAGATAGCTCCCATATAACCGATTTTACTTATAAACTGTGCTAATTTAGTTAATCGCATTTTTAAAGGACTTATTGGCTTATCTTCCGTTAATTCTTTAAAAACAGTTCCATAAAAAGTATCATTACCAACTTTTATAACTTTAATTGTAGCTCTATCTGATAAAACCACAGTTCCTCTAAAAACAAGATCATCTAGATGTTTATATATTTCTTTTGATTCCCCTGATATAGATGATTCATCTACTCCAATTGTTCCTTCAATAATCATTCCATCAGCTGGTATTTTATCTCCAGATTCTAGTAAAATAATATCATTTACTACTACTTCATCGATGTTTTTTTCCACAACTTTCCCTGATCTTTTAATTTTACATTTTAATTTTGAAGATTCTTCTTGTAATTTTAAAAAAGCTTTTTCACTACCATACTCTGATATTGTTGAAATAAACGATGCTAAAAATATGGCAATAATAATACCAATTGTTTCATACCAATCAAATTGTTTTATTAAAAAAATAGTTTTAATAGCTAAAGCAATCAGTAAAATTCTAATAATTGGATCTCCTAAGGCAATTAAATAATCTTTAATAAAACTGTTTTTTTTATTATTACTAATACTATTACTACCATGTTTTTTTCTCGATTCTAATACTTGTTCTTCATTAAGTCCCATATATCCTCCTATGTTTAAGTTTATTAATTATTAAAAATATATAGAAACCTATTTTATCGACAAAATTTGTTTTAATTATATTTTTAAATAAAATAGTTATACTAATAAAAGGTGGAACGTATGGATAAAAAAGTAGATATTATCATCAATAAAATTAAAAATTTAAATGATAATAGTTGTGATATAGCAACGAGAAAGTTTACTATTGATGGTATTGAAATTGCTTGCATATTTCTTCAGAGTACTACTAGTGATGATAAAGTTAGTAACTTTTTGGGTAAAAGTATTACCTTTGATATTAAACAAAAAAAATTAAATACTTTAGAAAATTTGTTTAATTATTTAAAAAATACCATTTCTACTCCTAACATTAAAATAATAAATAGTTATCAAGAAATGTTTTATTTTTTAGCTTCTGGTTTTACTTGTGTAGTTGTTGATGGTTACAGCGAAGGAATTGTTATCGAAACTAAAAATCAATTAGATCGAAGTGTTTCGGAAATCCATGGCGAGCCATCTTTAAAAGGACCTAAAGATAGCTTTGTTGAAAATTATCAAATTAATATTGGTTTAATTAGAAAAAGAATAAAAGACCCCAACTTAATTTTTTCGGAAATGATAATCGGTAGACGAACTAAAACGAAAATTGCTATTTCTTATATAAAGGATATTGCTAACACTAAAAAAATTAAAAAATTAAAACAAAAACTTAATAATATCGACATTGATGGCATTTTAGATTCTAGTTATATTAGAGAACTACTTGTTAATGAAGATAAATCTATTATGCCCCAAGTGATTTTAACCGAAAGACCTGATTTAGTTTGTCTTTCATTATTAAATGGAAAATTAGCTATTGTTGTTGAAAATACCCCCTTTGTTTTAATTATTCCAGCATTATTTAACGATTTTTTTCAATCCCCAGAAGATTATTATGCCAAACCAATTCATGCTTCCTTTACTAGAATTTTAAGATACTTAGCTTTTATCATAGCCATAATAACCCCTGGCCTTTATATTGCTATTACCACTTATAACATCGAAATTCTTCCCGATTTACTATTACTCTCTTTTGCAACAGGAAAAAGTAAAGTTCCTTTTCCGACTTTTATTGAAGTATTAATTTTAGTAATTGCCTTTGAAATATTAAAAGAGGCCGATACTAGGAAACCAAATATTATTGGTGCTTCAATTAGTATTGTTGGAGCACTTATTCTAGGTGATGCCGCAGTAAGCGCTGGTATTATTTCTCCGATTGTTGTTATTATTGTCTCGTTATCCGCTGTTTGTGGAATGATTTTTAGTGATTCAGATGTCAATAATTCGATTAGAGTTTGGAAATTATTTTTTATGATAACAGCTTCTTTTTTTGGAACCATTGGTATTTTTTTAAGTATTGTCTGGTTTATTATAAAATTATGTAACACTGAAAGTTGGGGAATTCCCATTTCAGTGCCAATTGCTCCTTTTTATCCTTTAGATTTTAAAAGAAATATCTTACGATTCACACAAAAAAAAATATCCAAACGACCAGCGTATTTAACTAAAAACATTACTAGACTTAAGGAGAGAAAATGAAGAAATTAATTATATTGTTTTTTGTCTTTTTAACAGGTTGCTGGAATTATAAAGAAATTAATATGCTAGCTATAACAACAGGAATTGGCATTGACAAAATAGATGACGAATATAAAGTATCATTTTTAATAGCAAGTACTGATGAGAATATTGATCCCGTTGTTTATACTGGTCGGGGAAAGACGATATATGAAGCTGGTGATGATGCCGCTTTAGCTATCAATAAACAACTTTATGTTAATCATATCGAATTATTAATTGTTTCAGAAGAAGTTGCTAGAGAAGGTTTAAACAATGTAATTGATTTTTTATTTCGATATCCACAAGTTAGAAATGAATTTAAAATAGCTATTGCAAAAGAGAATAGCGCTTATAATATTTTAAACATGATAACACCTTTAGAAAATACAACTTCTCAAAATATAGCTGAAAAGTTTTATCCGACAACATCTTTAAAAACGGATATTTATTCACTTTCCTATAATAATTTATTTGACATTTTATTAAAAGATGGAATCAATCCTGTTATTCCCACCATTTATATTGAAAGTGATAATTCCGAAGTTTTTACATATATAAGAGTTGGTTCATTAGGAATTTTTAAAAAAGATAAATTATCAGCAATATCGAACAAAGAAGAAAGCCAAGGTATAACAATTATTAATAACAAATTACAAACCTCTTTAGTTACATTAGAATATTCCTCTGGGTTTGTTAGTTTAGAAATTAATCAATCTAATACTAATATTGAATATAATTTGGATAATGATATTCCTAAAATAAAAATTGAAGTGACTACTAATGCTACCATTCAAGAAGTAACCAATAATTTAAACTTAGATGATAAAAACATTTTAAAAGAAATGGAACAAAAAGCTCAAGAAAAAATGATTAGTTACATGAGACAAGCAATATCTTTAGCTCGACAAAATAAAACGGATATTTTTGGTTTTGGCAGTGAAATTTATAAGAAAAATTTTAAATACTGGAATAATATTAAAAAAAATTGGAATGAAAAAATATTTTTAAAAACAGAAGTTGAACTTATTTCTAATTTTAAAATCAAAGACAAAGGAACTATAACAACAACAATAAGGGAGGAATAATGGGAAAAATTAAATTAAATCAATATACTATCTTAGCTTATTTTTTAATGCGTTCCTTTTTTTTAGGAATAGTTATAAATAATCTGTTAATAACTTCTAAACAGGATGCCTTGTTAAGTATTATTTTATCCTTTGTTTTTGGACTTATTCCACTTACTTTATTTTATTTTATTTCAAATCATCATAAAAAATTTAATATCAACGATTTAATCGATCATTATTTCCCCAAAATAATTGCTTATTTTTTAAAGTTATTATTAGTCTTATTAATCATTTTCTTAATGATTATCTCATTATGGAAAATAAGTGATTTTGTTAGTTTAAACTATTTATATAAAGCTCCTGCTTATATTATCGCTTTACTTTTTATCCTTCCAATTTATAGTTTAGCTAATAAACGTTTATCCACAATTGGCAGAACAGTAATTATCTTTTTTATTTTATCAACAGTTCTTTCCATTATAAGTTCAATATTTTTAATAACTAAAATCAATTTATTGAATTTAAAACCAACTCTTGAATATGGAATTAGTCCTATTTTAAAAGGCTCTCTTTTTTGTGCTAATTATACTTTAGCACCACTATTTCCTCTTTTAATCATTCCCCAAAACAGTATTAGTAATAATTTTAAAAGCTTTAAAAGTTTGTTAATTGCTTATACGATAGCAGGCTTATTTTTATTTTTAACCATCTTCTTTATTATTTCTGTATTAGGTATCGATTTAACTCTTTTTTATGAATATCCAGAATTTCATGTTTTAAAATTAATTACTTTTGGTAATTTTATTCAAAGACTTGAATCCATTTTATCCTTCCAATGGTTTTTTGACTTTATTGTTAGTTTGTCCTTTTTTATGTATTATATAAAAACAAGCATTGAACAAATTTTCAAGGTAAAAAAAATGACCAATCATCTTATCTTGACCATTTTAATAATTATCATAATTATTATTACTAATAACATTTTTATAGGAAATACTATTGCTTATAACTTTTTTAATACTTATTTTCACTATATATCCTTTTTACTATCATTTGTTATCCCGATTATTATTTTAATTGTAATTAAAACAAAAAAGAAAATTTAATCACTAATTTTTACCGAGATTAAAATCCCTATAACTAATAAACCTAAACTAATAAGTACTTCATAAAAAAGAAATTCAGTTTGAAATACTTGAAAAATTAAAGTGATAACTGAAGCTATAGCAAACCCAATAATAGCACTATAAGTTATTTGGGTTTTTTTATTTAATAAGTAACTCATTAATTTAGATAAAGATATTACTCCAATAGCAATTCCAACAAAAAAGGGAATTAACATTTCTAAACCATTTAAAATTTCACTTAAGCTAGTAAGCGAACTTAAGGCATTTAAAAGTAAATGATAACAACCTAAAATCATCATTATTGCTGTTCCGCTTATCCCAGGAATAATCATCGTCAGAGCATCTAATAAGCCAATAAAGATAAAAACAAAAAACTTGGATATATAGCTATTAAACTCAATAAAAGAATTTTGGTTGCCTACTAATTGTAATAAAAGAATTAATGCCACTGCTCCAATAAAAGCCATATAGCTTTTATAATTCAATTCTTTAAAATTTATTTTAGTTAACAGTTGTGGTATTCCTCCAATAATCAAACCAACAAAAAGTAACATAGTCGGTAAATAATAGTTATCTAAAAAGTAAATAACTATTTTACTTGATAAAACAATTGCAATAGCAACTCCAAGTCCAATCGGAACTAAAAACTCCAAATTGTTTTTGATATCAGAAAAAAAATTACTAATTGAATTTAAAGCTTTCTCATACACTCCAAGAGAAATAGCCATAACAGCACCACTTACTCCGGGAATTATTTTTGTAACTCCAATTATCATTCCCTTTAAAAATAAAATTATATATTTCATAATAAGCTCCTATCAATCAAAATAATCAATATTCATATTAATTTTAATATTTGTCATTTTTTCTTGAGCAATTTTTTTAGCTTGGTTTGTTCCTTTTAATAAAATTTCATTAACTAATTTTTTATTATCCTCATAATATTTTCTTTTTTCCTGAATTGGTTGTAAAAAGTTTATCATATTAACAATTAATTCTTTTTTACAACCAACACATCCTCTTTGACCCTTTTTACATTCACTACAAACATTTTTAAAATGGGGATTAACTAATTTATGATAATAATAAACCATACATATCTCAGGATTTGCTTTATCATCTTTTTTAACTTTACTTGGATCAGTAATGGCTGCCATTATTTTTTTAGTTACTTCCTTTTCATTATCGACTAAATAAATAGCATTATTTAAACTTTTTCCCATCTTATCGTTTCCATCTAATCCTTTAATTCGTTTGTTGTCAGTCAATAATTGAATCGGTTCTAAAAAAGTGTCCCCATAAATATTATTGAATTTCCGTACAATTTCTCTTGTTTGTTCAATTAAAGGTAATTGATCTTCACCAACTGGTATTAATGTCCCGTCAAAAATAGTAATATCGGCGGCTTGACTAACAGGATACCCTAAAAAACCATATGTTACACTTTCCCCATTATGACCAAATAATTCCTTTTTCTGACTTAACTCAGTTTTTATAGTAGGATTCCGATATAAGCGTGAAATAGTAACCAAGTTAGAAAAATATATCGTTAATTCAGCAATCTCGGGAATTAAAGATTGAATAAAAATGGTTGCCTGATTGGGATCTATTCCACAAGCTAATAAATCTAAAGTTGTTTCATATACATTCAATCTGACTTTTTTTGGATCATTAAAATTATCAGTTAGAGCTTGGACATCAGCAATTTCAAAAAAAGATTCATATTCATATTGTAACTTAACCCAGTTTTGAACAGCACCAAAATAATGCCCTAAATGAAGATTTCCAGTTGGTCTTAGTCCTGTAAGTATTTTTTTCATACTACCTCCTTATTGAGAATAAATATATAGCGATTAAAAATTCTTTTCTAAAAAGTTTATACACCTCTAAATTTTTATTATTTATCAATCGTTCATATATATTTTTTATAATTGTTTTCTTATCAAATAATTTTTTAATTTCCTTAAAATCTAAGTTATTTATATCTGTCATTTCTTGTTTTTCAAATTTAGTCCATAAAATTTCATTAGCTTCATTAAGTTTATATATTTTACTTGCATCTATTTCAAAAGCTTCTAAAGCTGATTCTAATACTGTATTAATTCTAAACACATCATCATTTAAATATTTAATACAATTATTTATAAATTGGGTATTATATTTTTCTTTGTTGTAATTTAAAACTCCTTTTTTAAAAGTATATATTCTTCCATCTAATTTTTTAAATGTTTTCATTGTATCATTGTAACCAAATTTAATCATTCGTTTGGATTTGTTTTTTTCAAACATTAAAAAAGATTCCAATTTATTATTAGGACGAATATAAAGAATATCGATATCCTTTTCGATTTTTCTTCTTAATCCAACAGCTTTTAAATCCACTGCTATTATGTCTGTTGCACCTAATTCAATGGCCAAATTAATAGGAATATTATCATGATAACCCCCATCAATATATAACTGATCATCTATTTTTGCAGGTTTAAAAAAGGGGAAAACCGTGGCTGATGCTAAAATATATTTAGGCAGTTTTTTTCTTTCAGTATTAAGCGTTGTTGAATAAACAGGTTCTCTAGTAGTTAAATTGACAGAAACAACCCCATAGATAATATTGGAATTATAAAGCTTGTCAGGATTATATACAGAATTAATTATTTGAGCTATTTTGCTAGTATCGATTCCACCAGTTAATAATTTATCCATATAACTAGCATATACATTATTAGTATCAAAATCATCATATATATGTTCAAATTCAATATTATTCCATAAATACAAACCTTTATAGTATTGGTTTTGAGCCATTAATAGTCCATTTAACGCCCCAATTGATGTTCCAGTTACAATATTATATTTAATTTTTAGTTTTCTTAATGCCTTCCAAACACCTAATTCATAGGCCCCTTTCCCACCACCACCAGCTAAAACAATAGCTTTCATATTTCACCTTATTCCATATAAACAGCAAAATTAATATTTTGATTAAATTCTAATTCATTATAATCAATAACATTTTTGACACCAAAAGCATCATTATATACTTTTATATTACGTCCAGTTATGAAGTATATATAATTATTAACATAATAAATATTATTAGTTGAATTAGTATTAAACAAGTAAACTAAATCGTTTTTATCTTGAATATTCATTCGATATACTTTGTATTCCTCTTGGTCTTTTAAGTATAAATAATAATATCCTGTTTCATTACCAATTTTATCAATCCGTGCATATTCGTCATTTTGATAATCATTATTATCGATCTTAAATTTAGTCTCCTTATTAGCTTCAGCAAGAGTGATTGTGGTCCAGTAACCGTCTTCATAATGTTGAATCTTAGAACTATTAATATTAGAAACCGTTTGTTTGTTAATATTTATTTTATATTGTTGTTTACTATCTTTATCATATAAATATAATTCCCCATCGACAATTCCTTGAATATAACTATCAAATGATATTTTTTTATCAGAAGCAAAAGTATATGTATTTAGTTTTGTTAAATTTACTAAGTTAAATTCATTGAATTCATACTCTTCATTATAATCAGCTGAAATGTAATATTGATTATAAAAAGCTCCAATCTTTTGATTTCTCTCATCGTGTTTATATAAAGCAATATCATATACTTTAGAATTAAAATTCTTACTGACATTATATATTCCTCGATAATTAGTAAACCCTATATAATGATCTTCTATTAAATTATCGATATAAACATTAATATTTTCAATATTTTCATAACTAGCTTTATCTTGCCAATTATTTAAATTATATAAATCAATACCATTAGCAAATCTATCTAAATCTTGATCTTTCCCAATTAAATTATGATAATATGTCATTTCATTCTTAGTGTGGCATAAAATATCCATGAGGATTGTGTTCCCAACGAATATTGGCAAAATGCATTCGTAATTATTGTTTTTAAAATATTCGACATTAGTAATAACCTGTGTCCTTTTATTAAAGTTATGATTTATTTGAAATAAAAATTCTTGATTATTAACATTCATTTTATAATAATAATTGTCGTCATTATTATCTATTCTAAAAGTTGATTGTTCATTTATTCCAAAAAGCAAATCATTGTTTTTAATTTCATAGGAAAAATTTTCACCTTTACCAAAATATGTAAATAAAAATTCAAGTCCTAAATAAATGATAAATAAAAAGAGGAGCATAATAAACAATTTTTTCATCGTATCACCTAAATTTATTATATATGATTTTTGTTATTTTTACAACCCATATAGGTTTTTAATTCACACTCTTTCAACCAATTTGAATATGCTATATTAGAAATAAATAAAGGGGTGGAATATATATGTGCGAAAATACAAATAACGAATCTTGCCAATGTATCGCGGAAATATTAAAAGTTATAGATATATTACAACAAAAAGCTGATTGCTGCGATGCTTGCTTAGATACATGCGATAGAGGCTTTTTAGGATGTGGAGCATCTTGCTTAAGCTGCAATACTAGACCAGTTATGTTATACACTTGTTGTGGCAATGGAGCACCATGGGCAATGTCAATTACTAAAGATAATTCCTCTTGTAGTGAACCAGGACCAACATCTTGTGTATTTAGAATTGAAAAATTAGATGGTTGCTGTGCTACTTTTAGAATTTTAGTTGAAAATCCTGATCCAGAAAGTGGTTTAACATACGTTGCTACTAATACATTTTTCACAATGAATCTAAATTGTTGCTGTGCTTTAAGATGTTTGCCTGATACATATATTGAATGTATCTAAAAAATGAGAATTAAATCTCATTTTTTTTAATCAAACACTCTCTAATTAGTCTCTTTAAACTCAATATCCAAAATATCTTTTATTTCAATAATTTCATTATCCATTGTTATTAATTCATTTTTGTTTCTGCCAATAATTTTTTTTGTTATTGTTTTATCTTTCAATGTTATTATTACATCAGCCTTATAAACATATCTAGATGATGAAAAAATTCTATTTATTTTTTGATAAATCGTTAATGATTTGCTATTATCATCCTTTTTAATCGTTTTTTCTTCGTTTTTTCCATAACAACACCTCTAATAAATTATATTGTTTTATTTTAAAAAAATACTAATTAAGTTATAAAAGCTGTTTAGTAAAAAGAATATATATTATTCGATATAATTAAATTAAGCAAGAAATAATTATAAATTTCTTGCTTATATGATTAACTATATTTTAAAATAAACTTAATTGACTAGATTCATCCATACCGTCTAAAATTCCCATTAATTTCATTTTTTCAATGGTTGTACTACTAACTTTTCCTCTTTTTTGTAAATCTTGAATACTCAAGAACATTCCCTTATTTCTTTCTTCAACAATTGTTTTAGCAACTGTATCCCCTAAACCATCAATTGTTTTAAAGGGTGGAATCAAAGTGATATTGTCATCAGCAATTTTAAAATAATTGGCATCACTTTTTTCAATATCAATATTACCAAATTTTAATCCTCTAGCTGTCATTTCTAGGGCCAATCTTAATGTTTCTAAAATGCCTGTTTCTTTATTAGAAATTTCATACCCTTTATTAATAAATTCATTCACTTTATTTTTAATAGCATCATATCCTTTAATCATTGTTTCAATATCAAAATCCGTAGCCTTCGTTGAAAACCAAGAGGCATAAAAACAACTAGGATAGTAAACTTTATAATATGCTATTCGAAAGGCACTCGTAACATAAGCTGTAGCATGTGCTTTAGGAAACATATATTTGATTTTTCGACACGACTCGATAAACCAGTCTTCTATTTTAGCTTCTTTCATTTCCTTAGCAAATCCAGACCATGTTTCTAAATCTTTACTTGCTTTTCCTTTTCTAACAAATTCCATAATCTTAAAGGCTTTGATTGGTTTCATTCCTTTATACATTAGATACACCATTATATCATCACGACAACCAATAATATTTTTAAATGGAACGATATTTTTTTGAATTAATTCCTGGGCATTACCTAACCAAACGTCAGTCCCGTGGGATAAACCAGAAATTTTTATTAATTCAGCAAAGGTAGTTGGTTTGGTTTCTGAAACTAAACCAATAGTAAATGGTGTTCCAAATTCTGGAATTCCTAAAGTTCCTGTTTCATTTAAAATTTGTTCTTTTGTTACTCCAAGCGGCTTTGGTGATAAAAATATTTCCATCGTCTTTTCTTCACCCAAAGGAACTTGTATTACATCGGTATTAGATAAATCTTGAAGCATCCGCAGTTGGGTTGGATCAGAATGACCTAAAATATCTAATTTTAACAAAGCTTGATCTATAGCATGATAGTCAAAATGGGTTGTCCTCCATGATGAATTAGGATCATCAGCTGGATATTGAAAGGGAGTAAAATCAAAAACCTCCATATAATCTGGAATAACTACAATCCCCCCAGGATGTTGTCCTGTTGTCCTTTTTACTCCCGTACATCCAATTGCTAATCTTTCTATTTCAGCTGATCTTTTACTTATTCCTTTATCTTCACAATAACCTTTAACAAATCCATAAGCTGTTTTATCAGCTACTGTTCCAATTGTTCCAGCTCGATAAACATTGTCAATTCCAAATAATTCCTTAGTATATTCATGAGCAGTAGCTTGATTTAAATCAGAAAAATTTAAATCAATATCAGGAACCTTATCAGCATTAAAACCAAGAAAAGTCGCAAATGGCATATCATTACCATCTTTTATCATTGTTTCACTACATTTTGGACATTTCATATCGGGTAAATCAAATCCCGATAAATAATCATTACCAAGTAAGTTACCGTTTTCTTCAAAAATGCTATACTTACATTTTGAACAACGATAATGAGCAGGTAATGGGTTGACTTCCGTTATTCCCATCATTGTTGCAACAAGTGATGAACCAACAGATCCTCGTGAACCAACTAAGTAGCCATCTTCATTGGATTTTTTAACAAGTTTTTGCGAAATTAAATAGATAACATCGAATCCCCCACCAATAATTCCACCTAATGCTTGCTTTCCTTTTTCCTTTATTTCAATATCTGATAATTTTGGTTCCGTATGTTTTAAGTTATCTTCAACGACATTTTTAATAGCATCAAACCCATTTAGAATAGTTTGATGTAATTCAACATATGTCAAATTATCTAGGTCTTTTTCAGAAACGTTTTCTCTCATTAATTTTTCTTTAATAATATTAAAAATTCCATCACCATATAGTTCTTTGGCTATTCTTTCTTCAATTATTAAAGGAAGTGGATGACCATACCAGTTTTCAGCTTGTTCATAAACAAGTTTTGTTACCATTTCAACAGAATTGTCTATCTTAGGTGAAAAAGGAATTCCATTCGTTTCAACAATAACTTCAATAACATCGATACTATCAGCAATCTTATAAGTATTTTCGATTACTATTTCATTTCTTAATTTATCATCTAAAAAACTAAAATCGTTTAACATTTCTTCAGTTGTTCTAAAATGTTGGCTAGGAATATCTTTGATATTATTACGGGCTAGAGGATGCCTTCCTCCTCCTGGAACCTTTTGATTAACGATTATTTCTCGGTAAATTTTATCTTCTTTAAACAAATGATGAACATCACCAGTTGCCACAACAATTTTTCCGGCTTCTTTTGAAGTCGATATAACCTTTTTTACATGTTCTATTAACTCTAATTTAGATCCAAAATCACCAGTTTGTAGTAGATGATCATATACATCTAATGGTTGAACTTCAACATAATCGTAAAAGTTAATAACATTGGTTAATTCTTCTCCACTTTTGCTTTTAGCCTCAATAAAAACTTCACTTCCATAACATCCACTACCAATTAATAATCCATCGCGGTGTTTAGTAATTTCACTTCTTAATATTCTTGGCGTTTTATATAAATATTGAGTATTAGCAAGGGAAATTAATTTAAATAAGTTTTTTAATCCAATCTTATTTTGAACTAAAATATTAACATGATAAGATCTTCCATATTTATGAATTTCTGATTTATCGACAAGATTATTCAAATCGCTCATTTTAGTTTTATTTTGATCGATGACTTTTAACATCATTTTATGAAAAACTAACGCTGTTCCTAAGGCATCATAATCAGCTCTATGATGTGCCGTTTCATCCCATGGAACATTATACCTTTTAACTAAAGCAGTTAAGTTATGCTTGGCATAGTTACTGTCCAAAACCCGCGATAATTCTAACGTATCAATAACAGGATTAGCAAATTCTCCTAAATTATATTTTTTATAACACATTTCTAAAAAAGAAACATCGAATTTAGCATTATGGGCGACCATTGGTAAATTGCCAACCCAACTAATAAATCTTTCGATAACCTTTTCTTCTGTTTCTTTGTCTTCTAACATCTCATCAGTTATATTAGTAATTTCAATAATTTTACTAGGTAATGGACGATTAGGATTAATTAATTCGCTAAATGTATCAATTATTTCACCGTTTAAAATTTTAACAGCTCCCACTTCAATAATTGAATCTCCGCCACCAGCATTAAAACCTGTCGTTTCAAAGTCGAAAACGACATAAGTATTTTCGATTAAATTAGAATTATTTTCTCTAATAACAATATTAATGCTGTCATCAATTAACACCAATTCAGAGCCATAGATAGCTTTAAATTTTTCTTCGCCTTTTTGACAACCCTTATTTATATCACATACAGTATGATAAATATCAGGGAAAGCTTGGCACCCGTTATGGTCAGTTATAGCAATAGCTTTATGTCCCCATAAATATGCTTGATTGACTAATTTTTTAGGTTCAATCAAACCATCCATTTGACTCATAAAAGTATGGGCGTGTAATTCTATCCTTTTTACCTCACTATTATCTTCTGGAATGTCAAGTTTTTTTTCTGAGGCATTAATATCTCTTATATTTAAAACAATTTCATTAGAATATTTGTCGTATTGAGTATACCCTCTTAATTTAAACCAATTACCCTTTTTCAACCTTTTTATATAATACTCATAATCACTATCTTCTTTTACGAATAACTTAGCATACATACTGTTATTAAAATCAGTAATTTTTAAAGTTAATATCTTAAAATGAGTTTTTTTAGATTCAAAAAAGGTAATATCAAATAAATAGGCCTCAAGTGAAACATTGTCTTCTTCAACTAAGACACCACTAATTTCATGAGTGATTTTATTAATGAAACTGCCCATAATTTCAACTGGTTCAGCTTTTTTAATAAGAGGTATGTCAGCGGTTTTAGAAAGCTCAATTTCTTTTCTTATTTCAGCTCTTTTTTTATTATTTAATAATATTTTTATATTAATATTTTTAAATCCTGCTTGTTTTAATAGTTTTAAAAATGGCTTTTTTATCTTTTCAAATTTCATTTCTTCTGCTTTATTAATTAATTCAATATTTACTATATTTTCTTCGATAACTAGTTCAGTTTTTAAAAAAATACTTAATAAAGGATTTTCTTTTATCAGTTCATTCACAAGATATAAATAGTATTCAACCATTAAATGATAATTAACATTGATTACATTTAAATTAAGAGAAACATTATAATCTTTATATTTTTCTTTTAACAATTCCGTAAAATTATTAAAAATATTAATTGGCAAACTATTAGTTATAGTGATATTAAATTGATAACTATTACTCTTTCTTTCACCGATTATTTTATCTAAACAACCATCATTAAAAAAAGAATATTCTTCCTTTGGACAATTAATTTGATTTAATAATAATTCTAACTTATCTTGCACTTCTATCACCAATACTATTTTATCATAATAAAAAGCATTATAAAATGCTTTCAACTAATTTAATTTTATTTTCATAATTTCTTCATATTTAGGAATAAGTCCCACTTTATTCCCTAAGCTGGCTTTTATTTGAAAAATACCAGGATAACTATTTCCTTCAATAATAATTGGTCCGTCATTAGTAATAGCAACATCCCATCCAATATAGCCAATTTCAGGAATTTTTAAGGATGCTTCTTTTACTAATTCTATGCCTTCTTTCATATATGGAACTTGGAAACCTAAAATATTGACCTTACTTTCGGGATGAACTTTATAAATATCATCTTTTTGATCAATAGCTGAAGTTATTACTTTACCATCATTATTCAAAAAAGCATACATCCCACCACTTGAAAAATTATCCATAACTTCACCATTACCAATTTTTAAAATGGCTGTTAAAAAGAAGGCTTGATTATCTTTACAAAAAGTAAAGATTCTTAAACTATTAACTGACTTACTATATAAATTATTCAACTCTTGGTGTTGAGAGATAACTTCTTCGATAAAAAAATCATTTTGAGTTAATAAATAATTAAATAATTGTTCTAAATTTTGATTTTTAAGTTCAACTATTTTAATCCCCCGACCACCTTCACCATAAATTGGTTTAATAATAATTTTGTCTTTATTATAAATAAATTCTTTGAAGTCTTTTAAATTAGCTTTGTTCATGTCTAAAAAATCTCGTTTTATAAACGCTTTATTATTATTGTTAAATTCCAATTTATTATCAAGAAAATGAAAAAATTCTTTGTTATTAAATTTTTTTATAATTTTATTATTCTTACCCCTTGTTAAATAAGTTTTCCGTTCTATTTCATTTAAATTATAAAACTCAAATTCTAAATAATCGTGAAAAGAGGCTTGGTATTTAAGAGCACAAAAAATCATATCAAAAATGATTGTAAATTGAGGTTTTCTTTCCTTATTACTTATTTTTTTTGATATTTGAAATAAAGTTTTAATAGTAAACAGATGAAATACTTTTAATAAAAATTTCATATAGCCTCCTATAAAAAAATAAATATATATCTATCTTTTAAACTAAGATCTTTTTCAACAATAATCTTTGCTTTGGGCAAATATTTATAAGTTATGTCTTTTATCTTATTGGCTTGTTGATGTCCTATTTCAAAAGCTAATAAACCTTCATCTTTTAAATAACGATAACTATTTTTAATTATTTTCTCATAAAAAGATAGCCCATTATTACTAGCATACAGCGCTAAAGCAGGTTCATTATTTTTAACAATATCCATTATTTTCTCATTTTCAGCTATATATGGTGGGTTGCTAATGATGCAATCATATTTTCTAGTTAAAGGGGTTAATAAATCTCCCAAATAAAAATTAATTTCAACTTTATTTGCTTTAGCATTTTCTGAGGCAACATCTAATGCTCGCTCGGAAATATCGACAGCATCCATTTTACAATTTAATAGTTTTTTCAAAGTAATAGCAATACATCCGCTTCCAGTTCCAATATCAACTATTTCTAAATCTTTTTTATTTTTTAAATAATTATATGTTTTTTCAACTAAACCTTCAGTTTCAAAACGAGGAATTAAAACATCTTTATTAACTTTCATAATGTTTCCATAAAAATCAACGTTCCCAATAATATACTGAACAGGGAAGCCCTTTTTTAATTTTTCAATACCATTCTTTAATTGCGATGGTTTTAGGTATTTTTTTAAATAATCAATATCGTTCATTATTATCTCCATTATACAATTTCATTGCTTTCATTTGAATATAATTTTTGATATACAGAATTACTATTTAATAAATCATTGTGATTTCCGGATGCAACTAATTTACCTTCATCAATTACATTAATAATATCAGCATCAACAATTGTTGATAGACGATGAGCTATAATTATAATTGTATGGTCTTTAACTAAGTTATCAATTGTTTTTTTAATATATGCTTGTGATTCATTATCTAAAGTTGATGTAGCTTCATCAAATAAAATTATTTTAGTATTGATTAATAACGTTCGAGCTATAGCTAGTCTTTGTTTTTGACCACCACTTAAATTAACTCCACCTTCTCCAATTATTGTATCATATCCAAGCGGTAAAGATGCTATATAATCATTGATATAGGCTTGTTTACAATGTTTTTTAACTTCTTCTAATGTAACATCTGCTTTAACCAATTTAAAATTATCTATAATTGACAAATTAAATAAAAAGGGTGTTTGCCTTATAATAGAAATATTATTTCGTAATGATTCTTCAGTTAATTCTTTTATATCTATTCCATCAACTAAAATATTTCCTTCATTGGCGTCAAAATAACGAAGTAATAAATTAAATATAGTTGATTTTCCATTCCCACTTCTTCCAACAATAGCGATCTTTTTATTTGGTTCGATTTTAAAATTTAATCCATCTAAAGTATATTGTTCATCGTTAGAATATTTAAATTTTACTTCTTTAAATTCAATAAATCCTTTGGTGTTTTTTAAAACTATGCCGCCAAATTGTTCATCATTATATAAACGATTATTAACTATTTCGTCAATTCTTTTTAATGAAACAGCTACTTTATTATAGTTAACACCAAAATCAGAAATACTTTCAACAACTTCATCTATTCTCCAGATATACATTTGGATCATAACAAAAATGCTATATTCTATTTTGCCTTGAACAAAGAAATAACCACTTGTAAACAATATAATAAATTGTAAGATAAAATATACTAGATTATTTATACCATAGTACCAAACTTCATAATTTTTAATTTTTTTACTATTTTTGAATAAATCATCAAGAAAAACAAAGATATTTTTTTCGATATTTTTCCTAATTCCTAATGATTTTATTTCTCTTATGCCAGTAATATTTTCGGTTGCTGATTTAACATATTTATCAGATTGTTCTTTAATTTTCTCTTGTGTCTTCTTGATTTTAGGAAAGTATTTATATGAAATTATTCCCATGATAAAAGCAAATATAACAATTTCAAGACCCAAAATTATCGAAATAGAAAATGATAATATAACAATAATGATAACAACCATTGCCTTACAAATAAGCTTCGTTAGTTTAGCAAGTAAATCCATTACTCGTTCAGTATCATTATAAAGTCGATTGACAAATTCACCTACACCAATTTCTTCAAAAGCGACAGCTGGTAAATTGTCTATTTTTAAATATAAATCTTTACTTACATTTTTCATAAATTTTATCGATAAGTAATTATATACCTTCTCTCTTGGAACTTGAAGGATAGAATAAAACAAAATATACAATCCGTTCCATAAAGCTAGATACTTAACAAATTGTAGAAACTCTTTTAATATCAAAGTTTCAATAGCCTTACCCCAGAAATAAGCTGACATTAAACCTGGTAAATAGGTACATATGACTAACAAAATATAAATGAATAGTTTAAACTTTTCATCTTTTAAATAATGCCAAATAATTTTAAAATTTTTAGTTTTTTTCATACTTCACCTCTAAATCAAGAAAATTGTATATAAAAGGTAATCTCTAATTAGTCTTCTCTTAATTTCCGATTTTGATCTTCAATAATTAAAGCTGCGATAATTTTATCTAAATCACCTTCCATAACACGGTCTAAAATGTTAAGGGTAAGGCTAATTCGATGATCAGTAACTCGATTTTGAGGATAATTATAAGTTCTTATTTTTTCAGAACGATCTCCTGTACCTATTTTACTTTTTCTTTCAGCACCTGTTTCCTTTTCATATTGTTGAATTTTAAAGTCATATAATCTTGTTTGTAATATCCGAATAGCTTTATCTTTATTTTTAATTTGCGAACGCTCTGTTTGGGAATAGACAACAATTCCTGTTGGAATATGAGTTAGTCTGACTGCTGAATCAGTTGTATTAACACTTTGACCTCCACAACCACCACTTCTAGTAATATCAATTCTTACATCATTCATATCTAAATTAGCATCGATTTCTTCAGCTTCAGGCATTACTAATACTGTTGCGGTTGACGTATGAACTCTTCCTTGGGTTTCTGTAACCGGAACCCGTTGAACACGATGCGCTCCTGATTCATATTTTAATTTTGAGTAAACATTATCACCTTTAACAGAAAAACTGATTAAGGAATATCCTCCTGCTTCGCATTTTTCTTCATCAATTAAGTCTATTTTCCAACCTTCTTTTTCTGCTAATTTTTTATACATCTCGAATAAGTCTCCAGCAAAAATATTGCCTTCGTCACCACCAGCAGCACCTCTTATTTCCACAATAACATCACGATCATCATTAGGATCTTTAGGTAATAACAATAACTCTATTTGATTTTCAAAACCTACTTTTTGAGTTTCTAAATGATTTAGTTCTTCTTTTGCAAACTCCAATAAATCCTTATCTTTTAACATATCTTTTGCCACTTCAGTATCGATAAGTATTTGCTTATATATTTGGTATATTTCATAAACTTCTCTTAAAGAAGCTTGTTCTTTAGATAAAGCCATCGTCTTTTTGATATCGGAAATGGTTTCTGGTTTAATTAATTCTTCCGTTAATGCATTATATCTCTCTTCGATAGTTTTTAATCTTTCTATCATATTATCACCTTTTCTTTGCCTTTATAAATTATACTACATTCTCGCTTTTTTGACAATTAAAATATTATCGTGATGATTGTTTCCAAGCAACATTTGCTTCATAACTTTTTTTTAATTGTTTAGACTTATCAATCCTGCTTATCATATAAATGGATGTATCTTTATTACAATCTTCTATAACTTCTATTTCTTTAGTACCTTGCTTAATTAGTTGTTTTTGTAAATGCTTATAATATTCAATTGATGTTTGAATATTACAATTTTTTTTATCACCGCAAACACCAACGACAAAATTAAGAACCTTATTTTTTAATAACCATTCACTTATTCCATTGTAAACACCATTAGCTATTAAAAATCCTTCAGGAACATTTTGTTGTAAAGGTCCAATTCCATAATCGGTGACAAAATATTCTTTTGTATGACGAAAAATAAGGTTCCTTAAAACATTATATTCTAAATCTGAACATATTTCGATTATTTTATCATCGACTAATAAATTATGATATTTCATTAACTGACCAAAAAGGATATTGTGTTTATTCAATTTATTTAGCCATTTTTCATAATTAAAATATTCAATTTGCAATTGATTTTCTATATCATTTTCCAACATATATCTAACTAACAATTTGTTTTGTAAATTCATTTGAATCATACCTTTCTTTAATTATCTAAGTATAGTTATATTGTTACAAATAAACGATGTAAATTTTACTACTTTTAATACCAACAATATTACAACATTAATAATACAAATAATCGGTGACTATATAAAATTATTCAGTTAGCTTTAATGAATCAATCATATCTATTTTCTTTAGGGTTCGATTAATAATCAATTGAATGAAAATAGAAAAGATAATCGTTATCAGAAAAGATAACGCAAAGCTCGAGTAATTTATTTTTCGTAAAAACAAGATATTATTAGTCTCAGCAGTACTAATTATAAATTGATGTAAATATACTCCTAAAAACAACCCCAATAAAGCTCCTATAATTGTTAATATCAACGTTTCTCTATATACTAATGAGGATATTTCTTTTTCGTAAAAACCTAAAACTTTAAAGGTTGCTATTTCCCTTTTTCTTTCACTAACATTGATAATTGTTAAATTATATAAAACAATAAAAGCTAGAAAACAAGCAAAAATAACAATCATAATAATTATTTTATTAAGGCCACTGACAAAATTATCAAACGTTTTAAGGATATCTTCAGTATAATTAACCATTAAGACATTGTACTTTGTAAGTTTTATATTTTCATTTAATCTGCCATTAGCAATAACACTATTATATGTTATATTACCAAAAATTTCCTGATAATAATGCTGGCTCATATAAATATAATGAGATACATAATTATATGTTATATCCGATATATTAACAAAAAACAATTCATTATTACTGTTTCTAATACTAATAATATCTCCAACATTAGCCTTTAAATGATCTGCCATTTGTTTGGTAATAATTACCCCATTATCATTAATACTTATCTTTTTATCATTAATGACACTGGTTAAAGTAACATAATTATTGAAAACAAGGGAATCAGAAGGAACAACCACATACACATCTTCCGTTTTATTATCAAAGGAAAAAGTGAATGCCATTTGATTTATAAGCATCGGATTAACGACTCCATTTTCAGTATAAATTTGCTCCAAATCATTTGGAATTCGAGTTACATTTTCTTTCAAAATATACATAGCATCATATTTAATAATATCATTATATTGTAATTTAGAAATAGTGTTAATACTGTCATTTAATCCTAACCCTGTAACTAATAATGCTGTACATCCAGCAATTCCTGTGACTGTCATAATAACTCTTTTTTTATATCTAAACAAATTCCTAATCGTTGTTTTCCATGTAAAGTTTAATTTTTCCCATAAAACAGTAACTCTTTCGAGGATAACTCTTTTACCCGTTTTAGGTGGTTTTGGTCGTAGCAAAAAAGCTGGTGTTTCTTTTAATTCTTTATGACATGCCACAATAGTGACCCCTATCATAATAATCAAAGTAACTATTATCACTAACGAAAAAGGTAGTGGACTTACAATTGTTATTAATTTTGGGGCATAATATCTAGCTAGAAAAACACTATATATAATTTTAGGAATTAAACTATACCCAATCGTTAAACCAATACTAATTCCCAAAAGACCTGATGTACAGACATAAAATAAATAACTAAAAATTATCGAAGATTTACTAAACCCATTTGATTGCAATATTCCTATTTCCGTTCTTTCTTCTTCAATCAATCTTGTTAAAGTATTTAATATCATCAGTACAACAACAATTATAAAGAAAATTGGTAATATTTTTGAAATTGATTCAACTTTTATAATATCTTCCTTATAACTTATATAACCACTATTATCAGTTCGATCTAATAAATACCAAATAGGTTTTTCAACTTTTTCTAAATCTTCTTTAGCTTTTTTAATTTCTTGATTTGCGTTAGTTTTTTCTTGTTCTAATTTATTTAATCCTTCTTCGTAATCATTGTATCCTTTTTGTAATTTTTCTTCTTGTTTTAAAATTTTTCTTTTGAAATTTTCATAATTTTCTTCTAATATAATTAGATTATTGTTAATATTAATAAGATTATTATTAATTGTATTTAAATTGCTGTAGTTGGCTTCTAACTCATTAATCGTTAAATTCAAATGATTATATTCGTCACTATCGTTTATCATTTTAGACAGTTGGTCTTTTAAATTATTTATCTCGCTTAATAAATTAGAAAGATATGCATCTAACTGTAATTCTTTAATATCAAGAGTATTAAGTTGTACTAAAAGAAGTTCTTTTTTATCAGTCAATTCTTTTTTGTTTTTATCAAATAATTGATAATTATTGGTTTTATTTAATTCAAGTTCTAATTTAGCATTGTCTAAATCTAATTTTACCTGTTTTAATTCACTGATAGCATCGTTTGTTTTTTTATCTAACTGTTTTTTTATTTCAGTTATTTTTTCACTAGCCTCTTTTAATATTTCCTCATAACGAACAGTTTCCCTTATGGGTTTTAATTGTTCCAATTCATTTTTTAAAAATGCAATTTGCTTATCGTAATCTTCATAATAAGAATTTTTACTTTGAGAATCATTAGCAGTTAAATATATTTCTGTATAGTATTCAAAAAGAAAATTTTCTTTATTAATGAAAACAAATGAAATTAATTTCCCATTACCAACTGTTGAAATACCTTTTTCATCTCTAACATATAAAGTTGATTTAATTAGTCCAACAACATTACATTCATTAATTGAAAGAAAATCATTTAAATTATCACCTTCAAAAGTAATGGTCTCACCAATCTTATAATTATAATAATCAGCAACACATTCATTATTATTATCAGGCATTCTCCCATTTGCTAATATAACATTATTAATATCGTTTTCTAAAGCGTGAATCCTTATTGATTCACCACTGCTAATGACATCGATTGAATACGAAGGGACAACCTTAATTGTATGTTCTAGTTCAATTAAGGATTGAACATCATCTGTTGTTAATCCATATGTACTTGTTATTTTAAAATCCATTAAATTACTAATGTCATAATAATTATCTGCTGTATAAAGCATGCCTGCTGTTGCTTCACGTAAACCGATAAAGACACTTATTCCCAGAGCAATGATAAGCATAATTGAAAGAAAGCGACCAAAAGAGTTTTTGATTTTTTTGAAAGTGTTTTTTAGTAATAATTTCATTACCAATTAATCTCCTTTATGTTTAAGGGATTTTCATTAATAATAACCTCTTCAACTGTTCCATTTTTCATTTTAATAACTCTATCAGCAATACCAGCAATAACTGAATTATGCGTAATGATAATAACCGTCATACCATAATTTTTACAAGTTTTTTGTAATACTTCTAAAATCTTTTGACCAGTTTTTGAATCTAAGGCCCCTGTTGGCTCATCACATAAAAGTAACTTCGGCTTTTTAGCTAATGCTCGTCCAATAGCTACTCTTTGTTGTTCACCACCAGATAATTGTGAGGGGAAATTATCCATCCTATCTTTCAAACCAACACTAGTAAGAACTTCCTTGGCCGGAAGCGTATCCTTACAAATTTGGTTGGTAAGTTCAATATTTTCTAACGAAGTTAAATTTTGAACTAAATTATAAAATTGAAAAACAAATCCGATGTCATTTCTTCTATATTTAGTAAGTTCATATGTGTTATATTTTGATATATCGTTACCATCAACGATAACTGATCCTGAATCACATTTATCCATTCCCCCTAAAATATTTAACACAGTTGTTTTCCCAGCTCCAGAAGGTCCAAGGACAACTGTTAATTCACCTTTTTCGATTTCAAAAGACACATTACTAGCAGCTGTAATCGTAATGTCACCCATTTTATAATTTTTAGTAACTTTATTAAGTTTAATATACATAGGCTCTCCTTTCTTTTAATTGCTTTATCTTCTGTCTTAATTATATCACATAAAAAAGATACTATATATGAATTTAGTATCTAAAATATTATGATTTTTGCTTTAACTAAATATTTTCATTTTTAATCGAATCAACAATATTTTTGTTTTTAATTTTTTTAACACTATATCTCATTGTTATATATATTATTAATAATATAACTATAAAACAAATAATAAAATATTTTGTAGGAAATAGCATTGTTATCTTTTTGTTTCCAATATAATCAATGATAAATATGATTAAAATGATATGCAAAGATATTGGTATTCCGTATAATAATGTTTTAAGTCCTAAAAACAAACTTTCTAATTTAAGCATTTTATTTAAACCTTCCTGAGTTAAACCAATGCTTCTTAACATAGAAAATTCTCTTTCTCTTAAACTAATGCTCGTATTTATTGTATTAAAAACACTAGTTACCGCTATTACAGTAATAAAGATAACAATGGAGTATAGGACAAATCTTAAAGCCACGATTGCCATATAGTCGTTATAGCCTTCTAATTTATAATTTAAATAATATATATTAGCGGTAGGGTATTTATCGATTATTTTTTGTATTTCTTCATCAAATTGTTTAAAATTTTTAGCATTAATTCCTAAATAAACATCGTTATATGAAAGGTATTCGTTATTATCATATTTAATATGATGTTTTTTAAGTTCATCATATTTATTTTTATCCATAATTATTGCTTGTCCTCGGCCTTTACTATTTTTCAAAAAGTGAGTATTTGTAAAATAAAAATTATCTAAAGTTAAATAACATTCTGTTTTTTCATTTTTAAGAGTCGCCCTTGTTACATTACATATTTCTAGTTGAATGTCTTCTCGTTTAAAAACGTTAAAATAAAAATATTCTGGTTCTTTATCTGTCTCTATAATAGCATATGTAGTATGATTATATAAAATCATTTTTGAATCATCGCTTAACTTCACTTTCTTTTTATATTTATTATAGCTTTCATTATCTAAGCCATAAACAATAACAAAATCAAAAGAATGATTAGAAGCTTTATCATAAAATTCATCAGTCACATATTCCTTATCAAGTGACTTAAAATAAAGAAACATTGTTTGATATTGAACACTTTCATCAATTTCTTTAATATTTAATATCTCATCAATTATTTGGAATTGATAATCACTCTCTTTAATATCAATACTAATATCATAATCATTATTGGCATTGTATTCACTGTGTAGTAAAAAATAATTTAAATAAGTAGAAAACGTTATAAATAACACAATACTTATACAAAGCGAAATAATAGTAATCGTATATTTATTTTTATTCCGTTTAATATTTTTATATGCAAGATCCCCTTCAATACCAAATAATCTTTGGATTAATGGGTTATCTTTAGTGTCCTCAATATCGATATCAGTATTCATTCTAACTAATTCTATTGACGTTATTTTACTAGCTTTAAAAGCTGAAAACCGAGCTGAAAGAAAAATGGTAATCAAAATGAAAATAAAAGATACTAACATAAACGAAGGATAGACAGTTAATGTTAAAGGCACAGTAGTTGTATATTCAAGAATTCCATTAACAGTTAAAATAGTTCCTTCAGCTAATAAAAAACTGAAAATGAAGCCAATTGGAATACTTATTAAACTTAGAATAGCTGCTTCATAAAAAACCGATCTAAATAACTGCCCCGGAGTAGCACCTACACCTTTAAGAATTCCAAGATGTTTTTTTCGTTCTGATAATGATATAGCAAATGAATTATGAATTACGAAGATACATACTATACTTAAAATGGTCAATACAAATGCTAAAGTCAAATAAACCGCTAACCCAACATTAGATTCCTGATATACTCCATATGCTTGCAATAAACTATAATTTATCGGAGTATTATTATATATTTTATAATCTTTATCCATTTTATATTCAATACCTAAGGCTTCTGCTGTTTGATTAATATTATCAAAAATATTTTTAAAGGATTTATAATTAACATAAAAGCTTACATTATTTTTCTGGTTTATGCTATTATAAATGTATATATAATCTGTATAATTAATTTGACCGTAACTATAATTGTAATGATGGAATGTTGAACTTTTATATATTCCAACAATTTCCTTTCCATCAAGATGTCCACCAATTTCATATTTTTCATTTTGTGCCAACGAGAAAGAAATAATAATTTCATTTTCTTTACTAGGAAATTTACCACTAGATAAAGTTATATATTCATCATAAGGAATATCAACACTAACTAACAATACCTTATAATTATTATTATAAATATTATAGGAATAAGTATTTATAATTTCCTCAACAATTATTTTTTCAATATTATCATCTTTTTTTAATATTTCAATATCTGAGTAAGGAACATCATTAAATATAACATGTTGCGATCCTGAATATCTAATTATTTGATCGATATTACTTTGTCTAATTGTCGATGCACCCAATCCCATGGTAAACAGAAGACAGCTGCTTAACATTATCCCAATAATGGTGACTAAAGTTCTTTTTTTATTTAGCTTTAAGTGTTTAATCGTAAGACTATTGATTATATTCATCATAACACCTGCTTATCTCTTATTATATTAAATACATTATACTATAAATTAATTAAAAAGCAAAAAAAAAGACCTTTTGATCTATTAAAAAAAAATTATTTTTTTTCCATGAGCTTATTATATAGTTCTTTAAATATTTTTAAATGTTCTTTTTCATCTTGAATAATTCGATCGATTATTGCTCTAATATACTTATCATCCATCATTTCTTTATGTAATTCATATTGTTCAATTGCTAATGTTTCAGCTTGAATATCAACTTGTAACATTTTTTTTATATCGTCAGTATAATCAACATTTTCACTTGTCCAATATATTACATTGTCATTACTAGAATCAACAGTTGCATAAATAGGATTGAGTCCTAATTTTAAAATTAGTTTGCCAAGTATTTCTAAATGATGCATCTCAACAATTGCTATATCTTCTAATGCTTCGGCAAATTCCTCCCATTTTTCATTTTGTAGTAAATGCTGATACATATATAAATGAACAGCCGTATCTTCACTAACTGTTCCTGCATAATCTTGTAATAACAGTTTGGCATATTCAAGATTAGGACGTTCAACTTTTATTTCTGGATAAAAATCGTTTCGATTAATTTTTGACATATCATCACCAATATAAACTATTCACTTCCCCTTTTTATTATACTTATAATGTTAATTTTTTATTTTTAATACTTGACCAATACTAAGGATATTGCTTTTTAAATTATTAAGATTTTTTATCTCATCCACTGTAGTATTAAATCTATTGGCAATTGCCCATAAAGAATCTCCTCTTTGAACAACATATGTCGTTACATCTTCTGTTTTAGGAATAGTTAATTGTTGTCCAACACTAAGTAAATCACTTGTTAAATTATTATAATTTCTTATAGTTGTTACAGTAGTATTAAATTCTCTTGCAATACTCCATAATGTATCTCCTCTTTGAACAGTATATATAATGTTATCCTCTGAAGGAATTGTCTCTTCCATACCGGATATAATTAATCGTTGTCCAACACTAAGTAAATTGCTAGTGAGATTATTTAACCTTTTAATTTCATCGACAGTCGTATCATATTGTCTAGTGATACTCCACAATGTATCCCCTTTTTGAACAATATGGATAATATTATCTCCTGGTGGGATTATCTCTTCTATACCTGGTAAAATTAATTGTTGTCCAACACTAAGTAAATCACTTGTTAAATTATTTAACCTTTTAATTTCAGCAACAGTCGTATTATATTGTCTAGCGATACTCCATAATGTATCCCCTCTTTGAACAGTATGATAATTACCAACACATGTAGATAAAGGCGCATATAAATAGATTAACGAACTCCAAGTATCTTTCCCTACTATTCCATCCGCAGTTAATTTATTATTCGTCTGGAAAGCTTTCACACTCAATTCTGTATCACCATCAAAATATCCATCAATGTCATCACCAAAAAACATTAAGTGTTTTAGCTGCGTTTGTAATAATCTAACATATTCACCTTGATCGCCAAACCTTAATACTGGTCTATCTAATACCGGTGTTGTATAATTTATTTGCCTATCTAATGACTTTAAACATTCAGGATTTCTAAATTTGTTGTCGTCATTATTATTCATTACATATCACCTCTTCTACCTTTATTATATTTAGGGCTTTTAAATTGGTGACATTTTATCAATATACGAATATATTGTGATAGAGGTGTAATATATGGATAAAGGATATTTAATTGTAACTGTCTATGAAGATAATTTAGCTAAACCAATTAAGGGAGCAACAGTAATAGTTAGAGGTGACAATTATGAGCAAACGTTTACAACTGATGAATTTGGAAAAACTCCGACTATAGAGCTAGATGCACCATTAAAAATATATTCCCTAACTCCACAAACAGAAGTTAGGCCATATTCAGTATATCAAGTAGAGGCTCGACAATCTGGTTTTGAACCAACTATCATCAATGGAGTACAAGTGTTTCCAGATGAAACTTCCCTACAAAATGTTTACTTATCTCCCGCTAGTTCTCAAATACAACTTTTTTCAGTTGTCTCTCCTGATATAATTGATTTGCCACCACATGCATTATGGGGTGGTACTAATCAAAGTACCAATAATATTGGAATAACAAATAATTCAAGAGTCTTACCCCAAGTATTAATTCCTGAATATGTAATTGTTCATAATGGTACTCCAACTAGCACTAGTGTTGCTAACTACTACGTTCCTTTTATTGATTATATTAAAAATGTTGCTTCTAGTGAAATATATAGTACATGGCCAATAGAGGCAATAAATGCTAATATCCATGCCATTGTATCGTTTACTATGAATAGAATATATTCTGAATGGTATAAATCACAAGGACGTAATTTTACAATTACTTCCTTACCACAATATGACCAATTATACGTTCATAATAGAACGATATTCAAAACTATTTCTGATGCAGTTAATCAAATATTTAATTATCATATACAATTACCAGGTAAAAATTTCCCTTTTTTAGCGCAATATAATGATGGCGTAAATGTTAATATTCCAGGAAGGCTTAGTCAATGGGGATCTAAATATTTAGCTGACCAAGGTTATAATGCTCTTCAAATTTTAAGATATTATTATGTTAATGGATTAACTTTACAAAATGCTGATGAAATAGAAGGTTTGCCAACTTCTTTTCCGGGATATAATTTAGCCATAGGATCATGCTCAGAACCAGTACAAAAAATACAAATTATGATTAATACCATAAACGGAAGTTATCCTGGTATTCCTAAAATCATTCCGGCTAATGGTCAATATCAAAATAATACTAGAGAAAGTATTGAAAAATTTCAAGACGTTTTCGGACTCCCTATAACTGGTATTGTTGATTTTGCAACATGGTATAAGATTTCTTACATATATGTTGCAGTTGTTAAAATGCTCCAAGGAGTTGTAACTAGTTAAAAATTATAACATGATATTTAATTAAGATATCAGAGCCAATCAACAGGGTTGAAATTTTTAATATTGTTTTGGCATCTTAAAGTACACAGTTGACACTATAAGGGTTTTCGTTATATAATCTAATTATAAAAAGAAATTTTTATATAATAATAAAGAAAATAGGTGGATTATGAGATACGTAGGAATCAACAATTTAAAACCAGGTGATTTTCTCTATAATAATGTGTATGATACCAATAATAGATTATTAGTAACAAAAGATAAACCTTTAGATCAGAATATTATTAATAAATTAAAAGAATTAGGATATACAGGTTTCTATATAAAAGATGATAGATATCAAGTGTTTAATTTTTCCGAAAATATTCCTTATAGTCTAAAAAATAAAGCTACTACTGATTTAAAAAAAATGGACATTCAAGCTACCGTTGAAAATGCTAAAGACATAGTAAAAAATATATTAATTAAAAAGAATATTTATATCGACTATATCGATACTAGAAATCCAGAAAACGAATTGTTTCAACATTCTGTTTTTGTTGCTGAAGTTTCAGTTGTTATTGGTAAAGCCTTAGGCCTTGCAGAACCCCATTTAATAGAACTAGCTACAGCAGCTCTTCTACATGATATTGGTAAACTTTGTAAAAACCCTAAAATCATGTCGAAAATCATGCCTGCAAACGCAAAAGAAATTGAACCATATGTAGATGAAAAACACCCAGCATACGGATATCGGCTACTTGAAGTTGATAAAGACTATAATTTAAATCCCAAAATCAAAACTGCTATTTTGTTACATAATAAAAATGAAGATGGTAGTGGTATTACCGGACTTGATTGGGTCGATGTTAAACCAATAAATAATATCCCTCTTTATGCTAAAATAATACATGTAGCCGATGAATATGATATAAAAAGAAATGATCCAATAATGGGAAGTCCATTAGAAGCTGTTGAGTATTTAAATGGGGGTTATGGAACTTTATTTGACCAATCAGTTGTCAATGCATTCCTTATTCATGTTGCAGTGTATCCAACTGGAATGCCTGTAATGATTATCCAGGATTCAAAAGAATTTTACGGAGTTGTTTATCAACAAAATAACAAATTACCAGCTAGACCAAAAGTACAATTAACAAATGGTGAAGTAATTGATTTAAGTACTAAAGATTATACAACTGCTCAAATAAAAACTGAGCAAGAATTAATAAGAGAAGCTAATCGCAATAATCAACAAGAAAATATAAGAAGATAGGTATTACTATTTTAAAATAATAAAAAGAACTCTAAGAAAAATATTTCAAAATGAGTTCTTTTTATTGTTTATAATTTTTATAACCTTATATTTCAAGAGATTAGCAATGATCTTTGAATCATTTTTTCATTTTGAGCTTTTTACAATATGAATATTCTTCCATATGAACTTGATGGTATTCAGGATTATACGCAATAAGGTTTTTATATAGTTTCATAAAAGAGCTGTTAAAAGGTTGATGCCTGCTTCCGCTATTTCTAAATCTAACTGAATAAGTGAAAAAAGGATCAGCTATTTTACTTTTTTCAATGGTAATTATAAATGTTTCATTTCTTTTTTTTATTTTTAAAACACTAGCATCATCATAAGCATAATCATCACAATGCCATTCAATAGCATTATTTTGAAAAAGACGATGAGGATTATGTTTTTCTTGTCTTCTACAATTATTATTCCATCTTTTAAATTCTTGCCTTTTAGACTCAATTTCCTCTTCATCTTCACAACAGGAAATTTCGATATCATCTAACTCAAAGATGTTACAATTTTTTACATCATAATACAACCTTTCAAACAAAGAATATACATAATAATTTTCCTTAGTGATAGTAAAAGATTTAGACTCAGGCTCTTCCATTATCCTTTTTTGATATAAATATCGCCAATATAAATCTAAATTACCCGCAAAACATATTGCAAAACTACCTTCATCAGTTGTAATAACAAACTGATAATAACCTGCATGAGCCCATTCTATTTTTTCTTTTTTAATTTCTAACATTTTTTACCTCCATTAATATTTTGTCTCGACTTTCATTTTTGGTTTTTCTAATTTTTGAAGTAATACAATTACACTTTCTCTATTTGAAGTTACAATTTGGCATTAATAACACCATAACTTATTATATTTCTGAAAACCACTTTGTTATATTAAATCTTCATAATAATGATTATTAATATTTTAAAACTATTCATAATTATCTTTAAGAATAATAAAGTTACTTCAGAAAAATCGCAAGCAGCACGTTTATAATTTACAATATTAATATTATTGAAAACTTTACCAGTATTTAAATCTTCTTCATTTCCTTTAAATTCAGTAAATATTAAATGTTATTATAACACTCTTAAAAAGCTTTTTAAATCTTTTTTATATGATTTGTCGTTTAAAGAGTTAAATGCAATTTCTACTTATTTTTTTGTTAAAAAACATTAGTAATTATATTATACATTACAAAATATTGAATGATTAGTTAGGGAAAAAGTTACCTTATCACTTCATAATATAATTTATAAATTTATATTTTTAACATAAACCCTTTTTAAAATTAATAAAATATATTGGTGATAAAATGAAAGTTAATTTAAAAAAATTAATTATATTTATAATAATAACATTTTTAATTGGAAGTTTGTTTGCAATCTTTACTAATAACACCGCTTTTTATAACACTTTAAATAAGCCTGTTGATATTCCAAGCATTGTTTTTCCAATAGTATGGAGCATATTATACTTATTAATGGCAATATCAGCATATTTAATAAGTGAAAGTAATAATTCGGATAAGATAAATTCATTAATAATATATTTTATTCAATTATTTGTTAATTCCTTATGGACACTATTATTCTTTGGGTTTAAATTATATTTGTTTAGTTTCCTTTGGATAATGTTATTAATTATTTTAGTTTCTATAACAATTTATAAGTTTTATAAAATTAATAAAGCTTCCACTTATTTAAATATCCCTTATTTATTATGGTTAATATTTGCTGCTTATTTAAATTATATGATTTATTATCTAAATTAATAAAAACATAAATTTTTATAAATATTTTTTAAATTCTTCGTGAATTTTTTCTTGATTATTTACAAACTCTTCTAATGTTTTTTCAACTTCACTATCTAATTTTTTATTATTGATTATTCTTCTTCCTTCAATAATACCCATGTTTGTTCCTTGTAACAAAATTTCAACAATTTTAGAATCTGTATGATCCATCATCGTTTTCATATTCATCATATAATCAGTCATTGCTTTTGTGAAGTTTCCTATTTCATGAGGGCTTTCTTCACTATAATTACTATATAATTCGTGAATTTTTTCTTCTGTTTCATTATATTGATTTAACTCTTTTTCTAAAAGGGCTTTTAGGTCTTTATTATCCACCTTATCTATTACATTGTTAATAGCTTCAATACCCATAGTACATCCTTTATTTATTTCATCTAATGCATTTTTATTTTCTTCCATTATTTCACTCTCCTATATTATTATGTTACTTTTTGATAAAAATAAACATTGTTTTTATCATTTATCACAAATAAAAAGCGATTAAATCGCTCAAAAATTATTTTTTCTAATATCATGCCTTTTAAATTTGAAAGCTAACAAATTATTGGTAGTTTTGGGTTTTTTTAAAATAATGACTTTACCATTCTTTTTATTTCTGTCTGTGTTTTTTCGTCTTCTTTGTGTTTTAGACTGCTTTTGAAAATAAATCTTATAATTAGTTTTGTTTTATCTTCTGATAATGTATTTGATGTTTTATAATCCCCCATAATAATATCCTCATTTTGTTTTTCCATAACAGCAAGAGAAAGTCCCATTTGATAAAAACTCTGAGGTACTCTATCTTTATTTGTCATGGGTTTTCCGTCTTTTCTATAAAGATAGATAACATTAGGGTCTAAACTAGCTGACATCTCGTATTTAAAATCATCATCGCCTATAAACTTAAACCCACTAGATGATGAGGCTTGTGGAAAAGGCACCGTTTGTTCCCCTTTTTTAAGCCAATAAAATTCTTGAATACCGTTCATTACATAGTCAAGAATTTCACACTCTTGAATCGTGTTTTTATTTTGCTTTTTTTCTTCATCAAACATACCATTTAACTCATCAACTTTGGTGCTATATTGTTCAAATGTTTTTTGTCTTTTTGTTGTCAATTCTTCTAATGATAGTTTTTTATAACTGTCATAATCAAGAATAAAATCTAACCCTTTAAAGTATTCTATTTCATTTGGTTCATCAAACGAAACGAATTCCGTTTTATTTTTATTCAAGATAAAAAAATTATTGCTAAAAACCTTCATATAAATTGAAGTTGGCATTTGAATCTCTGCCTTATTAATAAAAATTAAATCATTTAATTGTACATAAATTTTTTCTTTCCCGTTTTCTACATTAAATATTTTCATAATCTAAAACCCTCCCCATTTCAAGTATATATTATTTTACCACTTTTTTAAAAAATGTAAACCATTTCATATAACTATCTTGCTTATTTTCTTACTTATTAAATATCACTATATAAATTTTTTTATAAGCAAATCATTGATAATGGGCAGTAATAATTCGTCATACTGTCTGTAATATTTTTTTTAAGATATTGCAGGTATAGAAAGAATTGTTGTTGGGGTCCTGTTGTCAATGAAAAATTATAAAGAAGTGAAAAATATTCTACAATAAACATCTGACTGGTTTACTGCTAATTTAAACTTTAGCAGTAGATTTGTCAAACTTAATGACAAATTGATTTTTATCATTAGTTTTGTCAAAAACACATTCATTCTATTTTTATTAATTTAATTACTGAAAATTTTTGCCAATATTGATCCTTTTATTCAATCAAAAACATATAGAAAAATACTTATTTTCCAAAAAAACACACCTAAAAGCGTACCTAAAAAAATGAAAAAGGCTACAAAGCCTTTAATATAAAAAGTGGAGCCTTTCGGCTCCTTCAGGGGGCGCCTTGGAAGCAGTTTTTAC
>CAZIFR010000002.1:0-11503 GCA_964539185.1 uncultured Muribaculaceae bacterium
TTTAAAATCTTTTTTATATTAACCTTATTTCATCTTCAGTATAAAATTGATGTTTTGGGTTAATTCGATCGAAAAACAATATACCTTCAAGATGATCTATTTCATGTTGAAAAGCTATTGATAATTCCTCTCTAGCTCGAATTCTAATCTTATTTCCTAACTCATCAAAACCTTCAACTGTGACACGGGCATATCTAGGGATATGACCTTCCACTTCACGGTTTACACTTAAACAACCTTCACCGTCTTCAGCAGCAATTAATTCTTCTGAATAACTGATTATTTTAGGATTGATAACAACATAATTATCAAACTCATTTTCTTTTACTTCGTGAACAACAATAATTATTCTCTCACTAATTCCTAATTGAGGAAAAGCAAGTCCCATCCCAGGTCTTAGATTATATTTTTCTTCATATTCGGGAATTTGACTATATGTTAATTCTTTAATTGCTTGTTTAATAAATTTTTTATATTCTTTAGAAATAGGGAATACAGCATCTTTACTTTTTTTTCTTAATCTTTTATCATTTTCATCTAGTATATCTAATTTTTCAAACATAAAACATCACCACCTAATTAATATATTTTAGCATATTATTAAAAAAAAAGAAAGGAAGCATTAAACTTCCTAACGATTTGGACATGGGCATGGTCTGTTATTATCAAATACTCTTGATCCAATAATTATAACTAGTAAGATAAATAAGACTAAAATAATAGCAGCGCCATATCCTGTTCCATAAGGTTGGGCTCCGTATCCACCGCCACATGGGTTTCCACAGCCATAACCTTGATAACCACCATAACAATACATATTATTACCTCCAATCAATATATTTTATATATTTTTAGTTAAATTGATTATTTGAATAACCCATTTAAGGATTAGTTATTTTCAAATAATGGTTTTTGTGATATTATAGTATATGTAAGGTGAAAGTATATGAAACACTTATTAAAAGATATTAAAAAAATAATTGCTAAAATGGATAAACCATTATTGATTATTTCGCTTTCTTTTTTTCTATTTGGACTTTTAAATATTGTAACGGCGTCAAGTAGAGAAGCAGTTGTTAGATATGATCGATTTACTTACTATTATTTTTTTAGACAACTAATTATGATTATTATTGGGTTAGTTGGTTCTTATATTATAATTAATTTTAGATCTAGTTTTTATAAAAAAATAATTATTCCTATTTATATAATTGTTTTAATTATGGTAATTGCATTATTTAAATTTGGAATTACTGTTAATGGAGCAACTAATTGGCTACCATTACCAGTTGTTGGTACTATTCAACCAAGTGAGTTAGCTAAACCTATTTTAATTGTTCTAACAGCTCTTTATTTTGAACAATATCAACGAGTATTTTTATCTAATGATTTTAAAAAAAAATATACCATATTAGGTAAATTGTTAATTTTATTAGTATTAATACCAGTAATGACTTTTCTTCAAAAAGATCTGGGAACAGTTTTAATTATATGTGGTGTTTTCTTTTTATTGTTCTTTTTAGGACCATTTTTAAAAATCGATAAGTTTAGATTAGTTACCTTAATGGCTTTTATTACCATTCTTGGTATTTGTGCTTTATATTTAAAACAAGGTTATGTTTTAACTGATGCTCAATTAAGTAGATTTGATTACATGAACCCTTGCTCGAAATATGAAACTACTGGCTATCAAGTATGTAATGGGTTTATTGCCTTAAATGATGGAGGCTTATTCGGTATTGGAATAGGCAAGAGTAAACAAAAATATTCATATATCCCAGAACCACATACAGATAGTGTCTTTGCTATTATTGCTGAAGAATATGGAGTTATAAAGTGTACCTTTATTTTTGTTGCTTATATTTTTATTTTATATCGAATATTAAAAATATCTACAAATGCTAATACAATTAGAGGAAGATATATTTGTTTAGGGGTTGCCTTTTATATCTTTTTACATATTTTTATTAATTTAGGTGGTTTATTTGGACTAATTCCTTTAACCGGAGTTCCATTACCATTTCTTTCATATGGTGGAACATTTACCATCAGTTTATTATGTTCACTTGCTTTAGTTCAAAGAGTTCACATCGAATATAAATCACAAAAAATCAATGTTTCTTAAAATTAAACTTTAAATGACAATATTTTAAAGTTTTTTTTTTTATAATCATATGTGAAGGAGCTAATATGAAAATATATATTGATTTAATCATTATCTTAAATTTTTGTTTTGATTTACTTTTATTATTAGCTGTTTCTGTTATTTTAAGGCGAAATGCTAATATTATCAATCTTATTTTAGGAGCCTTTATTGGTGGATTGAGTATTATTTTTTTATTTTTAAAAATAACATCTTTTCAATTGTTTGTTTTTAAAATTATTATTAGTGTTTTAATGATTATTATCAGTTTTGGTTATAAAAGTTTTAAATATACTTTTCGCAACTTACTATTTTTATATACATCAAGTATTATTTTAGGTGGCTTTTTATATTTTTTAAATATTCAATTTTCATATAAAAATGAAGGTTTAATATTTTTTCATCATGGGTTATCAATAAACGTCATATTTTTAATCATATTTTGTCCATTAATTATATATATTTATGTGAAACAAGGTTTATGGCTTAAAAACAATTATAGTAATTATTATAAAGTTAAGCTAATTTATAATAATAATAAAATTGATCTAATAGCTTTTATGGATACGGGTAATAATTTAATTTCTCCCTTTTCTAAAAAACCAATTATTCTTATTGATAAAAAAATTGATTGTTTAAATTATTTTTTCATTCCATATAAAACAGTTAATCATTCGGGATTACTCAAGTGTTTTAAAGCCGATATTGTTATTAATAATAAACTTTATAATCAAATTGTTATCGGACTTTTAGAAGAAAAAATAAAAATTGATGGTGTTAATTGTTTACTTAATCAAAAAATATTGGAGGGATATCATGCTAAGTAAAATTAAAGAATTTTTTTTAAGGCTAATTGTAAATGAAGTATTTTATATTGGTAGTTCTGACAAACTACCAGAACCATTAACTAAGGAAATGGAAGTTTATTATGTTCAGCAAGCGATGTTAGGGGATATGGATGCTAGAAGTAAGTTGATTGAACATAATTTGAGATTAGTTGTTTTTCTCTCTAAGAAGTATGAGAATACAGGGCTTGATTTAGAAGATTTAGTTAGTATTGGGACAATTGGTTTAATTAAAGGGGTTAATACCTATAAATTAGATAAAAATATTAAATTGGCAACTTATGCTTCTCGGTGTATTGATAATGAAATATTGATGTTTTTGCGAAAAAATAAAAAAAGACGAAGTGAAGTGTCATTTGAAGATAGTTTAAGTTATGATTCAGAAGGAAATGAACTTCATTTAGAAGACATTTTAGGTACTGAGGCCGATGTTGTTACTAAGAGGTTAGAAGAAGAAGTAGATAAACAAGTTTTACGTCAAGAAATAAATAAGTTAAATGAACGTGATAAAAAAATTATGGTGTTAAGATATGGTTTAAATAACAAAGAGGAAATGACGCAAAAGG
Organism: uncultured Muribaculaceae bacterium; assembly: GCA_964539185.1. Classification (GTDB taxonomy): domain Bacteria; phylum Bacillota_I; class Bacilli_A; order RF39; family UBA660; genus Faecisoma. The sequence continues at coordinate 3,555 of CAZIFR010000002.1, forward strand.
ATGTGGCTAACTTACTTGGGATAAGTCAATCTTATATCTCTCGAATTGAAAAAAAGGTTATTAAAAAACTCAAAAGTGTCCATAAACAGTTAAATTGATCAAATTATAACTATTAATGTTTTTTAAAAAGTAAATATATGATATAATTTTTAATGGTGATTTTAATGAAAAAAATAAAATTAAATACCTTAATCTTTACCTTATTATTATTTTTGGTAATTGTATTTTGGGGATTTTTAATATATGTGAATGCCTTACCTTGGAAATATTTGTTGATTGGACTATCTGTTTTTATTATATGGATTTTAATTGTAGGGATGCTTTTATTTTTTAAAAATAATTCGAAAAAAAATATTATTGCTTATATAACGTCAGTCTTTTTAGTAATGATAATGGTTGTTATTTTCTTTTATTTAAATAGCACATTTAATTTTTTTAAAGGTTTAACTAGTAAATACAAAGAAGAAAATTATTTAGTATTAGTTTTAAAGGATAGTTCGTATGAGCAACTAAGTGATTTAAACAATAAAAGTATTGGATATACTCCTAATGAAATCAGTAAAATTAACGATGCTTTAACACAATTAAAAGAAAGTATTATAATTCAAGATAAAGAATATATTGATTCAAATCAATTGATGAATGATTTACTTAATAAAGAAATTGAATCTGTTTTGATTGAAAAATCATTTTTTGACATTTTAGATGAACAAAATAAAAATGCTTATAGTAATTCAATTAGAATTTTATATACTATTAATATTAAAACGAAACTCGATATTTCTAAAGAAATTGATGTTACTAAAAATACCTTTTCTATTTATATAAGTGGAATTGATTCACATGGTAAAATTGCCAATGTTGCTAGAAGTGATGTTAATATTGTTGCAACCATTAACCCTAAAACCAAACAAATTTTATTGGTGACAATTCCTCGAGATTATTATGTAAAATTAAAAGGAACAACTGGGTTAAAAGATAAACTAACTCATGCTGGAGTATATGGTATTGACACTTCAGTTGGAACATTAGAAGAATTATTACAAGTCGATATTAATTACTATTTTCGAGTGAATTTTTCGTCTTTAGAAAGAATTGTCGATGCTCTAGACGGAGTTGATGTTTATTCAAAATATAATTTTACCAGTACTATTGCAACGGGAGGAACATATCGATTTACTCAAGGATATAACCATATGAATGGTAAGCAAGCACTAGCTTTTTCAAGAGAACGTAATCGTGTTCCAGGTGGGGATCGTGGTCGAGGAATTAATCAGCAAGCAGTTATCGATGGATTGATTAGAAAAGCAACTAGTAGTGCTATTATAACTAAATATTCTTCACTATTAAAATCATTAAAAGATACTTTTCAAAGTAATATGACTGAAGAAGATATTTTTAAATTAATTAAAATGCAATTAAATGATATGGCCAAATGGACGATTACTTCTTATAGTTTAGATGGTAAGGATGAAAATGAGTATACTTATAGTACTCCTTATCAAAAATCTTATGTTATGGCACCATATGAAGATACAGTTAATCAAGCTATAAGTTTAATAGATCGGGTAATTGAAGGAGAAAAATTAGCCGCAAGTTATAATGAAAATGCGACTAATGTTAAAACCCCAACAGTGGTTCCCCCACCAGTTATTGAAGAACCAAAACCTGAGGAACCGGATTTACCTGAAGAACCTAAAGAGCCTGAAGAACCAGTATGTGATGATGAATGTGAGGCTAAAAAACCTAAAATAACTTTAATAGGAGAAGGCTCGATTACTTTGGATATTGGTGATACATATATCGAGTTAGGGGCGACGGCTATTGATTTTGAAGGAAATGAACTCGAAGTTTTAATAACTGGAATTGAAAAAATAGATACTACTAAAGAAGGAACATTTGAAATTACATATACCGCTATTGATAGTTTAGATCAAACCAATATAACTACAATTATAAGAACAATTATTGTTAAAGAAGAACTTAGTGAAATTCCGCCAATTACGGAATAACTAAGTTTTTTTGTATATTTTTACAAGATGTTATTCAATATAGATACGAAAGGAGAACTAAATATGGCTCGCCATCGTGTCGAAATTGTCAATCTAAATACTACTGATATTAAAGTATTAAAAAATGAAGAAATGATTATCTTGTTTAAAAAATATCAAAGTGGAGATTTATCAGCTAAAGAAGAATTAATTAATGGTAATTTAAAGTTAGTATTATCAATTTTAAAAAAATATATCAATCGAACCGATAATATGGATGATTTGTTTCAAATTGGTTGTATCGGTCTCATAAAAGCTATTGATAACTTTGATTTGTCTCATGAAGTTAGATTTTCAACATATGCTGTGCCGATGATTTTAGGAGAAATAAAAAGATATTTAAGAGATAATTCAACGATAAGAATAACGAGAAGTGTTAAAGATATTGCTTATAAAGCTTTAAAAGGAAAAGAAGAATTAATTAATAAATATAATAGAGAACCAACTAATAAAGAAATAGCTATTTATATCGATATTTCTGAAGTTGATGTTAATAATGCTTTAGAAGCCTGTAGAGAAACATTAAGTATGTCAGACCCTATTTATAGTGATAATGGTGATACTATTTATTTATCTGATCAAGTAGCTACTAAAGAAACTTTAAATAATGATGTTCGATTAATGTTAAAAGAAGCATTAAATTTATTAAAAGAAAAAGAAAAATATATCATTTTTAAAAGATATTTTGAAGGTAAAACCCAAATGGAATTATCAGAAGAGTTAGGTATATCGCAAGCTCAAATATCTCGAATTGAAAAAAATAGTTTAGATGTTATGAAAAAGGTTTTATAAACATAATATCTATTAGGTGGTAAAATGAGGTTAAGTGAACTTCAAAATAAAGATATTGTAACAATTGATGGTAAATTAATTGGCAATATTGTCGATATTGTTATTGAAAACGGAGTTATTAAAACCATGGTTGTCGAAAAAGGTAAATTTATTATTTCATTATTTTCTTCTAAAAATGAACAAGAAATAAAATGGGAAATGATTAAAACGATAGGGGATGATGTCATCTTAGTTGGACTAGACTAATTAATAATTTTAGTGTATAATTAATTAGTCTTTTATTTTGCAAAGAAAGGAGGTAGAAAAGTGAGTAAAATTAAAATGTTTGCTTTAGGTGGTTTAAATGAAGTTGGTAAAAACATGTATGTTATCGAAGTTGATAATGAAATATATGTTTTTGAATCAGGTTTAAAATATGCGGATGATCGTTTGTTAGGAATTGATTATATTATTCCAAATTACGATTATTTAATTGAAAATAAGAACCGTATTTGTGGACTATTCTTAACCCATGCTCATGATGAACAAATGGGAGCTATTCCCGATATGATAAGTAATTTAGACGGTGTCAAAATATATGGTACCAAATATACTTTAGATATTTTAAAAGAAGATTTAGCAACCGAAAATATTCATTATAAGCACTTAGTTGAAATAAAACCACATGTTAAACTTAAAATTGGTAAAAATGCTATTTTTCCAATCAGTTTATCCCATATGGTTCCAGATAGTGTTGGATATGTTTTATATACGAATGATGGCGCTATTTTTTATACTGGTAATTTTGTCTTTGATTCATCTATGCAAGAATTTTATAAAACTGACATTGGTAAACTTGCCTATGTTGGAAAACAAGGAGTACTTTGTTTATTAAGCGAATCATTATATGCTGATAAAAAGGGTTATACATCTCCAAATCATCGTAGCTATAATTATTTAAATCAAATTATTAATAAAAGTCAAGGAAGATTATTAGTTAATATTTATCAAGGACAAGTCTTTAGAATGCAAGAGTTATTGAATGTTGTTTCTAAAACTGATAAAAAAGTTGTGATTATGGGGAAGAGATTAGAAAAAAACATTTTAAATTCAATAGAAAATGGTTATATTAAATTTGATAAAAAAAGGATTGGAAATATCCATCAAATTGATGAGAATGTTATGATATTAATTTCTGATGAAAGAGAAAAACCATTTAACAATATGAAAAGAATTGTTAAAGGCTATGATAAATTTATTAATTTAAAAGAGAGTGACACCGTTTTATTTGCATCGCATGTTTACGATGGAATGGAAAGAACAGCTAATACTCTTTTTGATATGATTGCTAAAAAAGGTGTTAATTTAATTACGATGTCTAGTAAAGATTTCCCATCATTACATGCTTCTAGTGAAGATTTAATGTTAATGTTAGACTTATTACAACCTAAGTATTATTTTCCTGTTATTGGAGAATATCGTCATCAAGTTGCTAATAGTGATATAGCTAAACAATTAGGATATAACGATAAAAATATTATTTTGAAATTAAATGGACAAGTTACTAATTTTATTGATGGTGTTTTAACTGAAGAAACGGGAATGGTTAAAGTCGATGATATATTAATCGATGGCAAAACAGTTGGTGATGTTGGCGAATTAGTCATTAAAGACCGTGAAATGTTAGGTGAAAATGGCATCGTATTAGTAGTAGCAACAATTAATAAAAAAACTAAAGAAGTTATTTCTGGACCAGAGATTATTACTAAAGGATTTGTTTATGTTAAAGAAAATGCTGATTTATTAAACGAAGCAATGAAAATGGCTACTGATATTATAAAGAAGAATACTAAACCTTTATATATCGATTATAATAAGGTCAAAATGGAAATTAGAGATGAGATTGGTAAGTATTTTTATAGTCAAACTGAAAGTAAACCAGTAATTTTAATAATAATGCAAGAGGTATGATTAATCATATCTTTTTTTGATATTATATAATAAATATGATGTTATTGGAAATTATAATTTTTGTGATAAAATATTTATAGAAAATTTTAAATTTATGTCCAAATTTTTAAAAGGAACTTAATTATTAATTATGAAATATTAGTTAATAAAAATAATAAAATTGATGAAGAATATTTGAAAACAATTATTATATCTTCTTTAGTTTCAGTTAATTTTGAAAGAAACAACGATGATATATTTACTTCTTACAAGATTAAAGAAAAAAAATATTTAGAAAGAGAAGTGTCTTTTGCCATTTTTTAAAGGTCTGTTAAGAACTCATAGGAACTACTACGTAATACACGTTAAATAATTGTCGTAGAATATTTTTTCGTGTATAATGTATATAGAAAGATGGGAACAATTATGATTAAAAAAGAATATCCAATTTTAGAATTTGATAATGATAGAAATGCTATAATAAGACCAAGTGATTTTCACAAACCTATTGATGATATGCCAGAAAAATGTGTTTTTTGCTTTTTTCCTGAGATAATTGAAAAATTTATTCAGGAATATCCAAATCGAATAATAGAATACTTTAAGACTGAGTCAATAAAGATACCGATTTATGAGTTAGATTATAATGGAAAAAAAATAGCTTTAATGCAAGCTGGGGTTGGAGCTCCGATTGCTGGCGGTCAACTTGATGAATTAGTAGCAATGGGATGTAAAAAGATAATGGTTTGTGGTAGCTGTGGAGTTTTAGATAGAGAAATTGTAGTTGGACATCTAATTATACCAATTTCAGCTGTCCGCGATGAAGGAACATCATATCATTATATAAAACCATCTAGAGAAATAGAAATGGATTCTAGAATAGTTGAAAAAATTGAAAAAATACTTAAAGAGCATAATGTATCATATATAAAAGGTAAAACTTGGACTACTGATGCCTTTTTTAGGGAAACTCCTAACAAAGTACAATTAAGAAAAGAAGAAGGTTGTATAGTAGTAGAAATGGAAACATCTGCCTATCTAGCTGTGGCCAAATATAATAATATTGATTTTGGCCAAATATTATATGCAGGTGATAATTTAGATGGAGATATGTGGGATAAACGAGATTGGCATGATAAAACTGAAGTCCGTAAATATCTTTTACAACTTGCTATCGAAATTTGTTTAAAACTTTAAGGAAAAGAAATGTAATTATATTTTAAAATTTCTATAATACACATTTAATACACGCAATAACGATTTTTCTCAATAAAATCAACAATTTTTAAATTATATGATATAATTGGAGAGTGCCTTGCAAACCCTTTAATTCCTTATGTTATAGGGAGGTTATCTATAGCGTAAAGGTTAGTAAATGCTATTAAAGTGCGCTCCGTAATACACAGTGTAATACACGGTTTAAATTAGAAAAATTATACGTGATAAAGTATTTGTAAGAAATTTTGATTTTATCCATTTGTTGGGGGAATGGAAACAAGTCTCTCTTTTTACTCGGCAAAATATTATAATAAATAAAATTTAGGAGGAATGAAAATGATTAAAATACTATTCATTGGGAACAGTCACACATATTTTAACGATATGGTCCAAATGTTTATAAATATCTGTAATCAAAATAATATAGATATACATGCAACCATGTTATCTCATGGAGGTAAAAATCTCCTATGGCATAGTGATGAACATGAAGTTCGCTTTAATATTTTGTATGGAGGATATGACTATGTTGTACTGCAAGATGCAGCTCATCCATTTGTTGGCGAAGATAATCTTCTGAATGGTGTGAAAAAAATTAAAGAATTTATTAACAAAACAAATGCTAAAACAGTACTGTACATGACTTGGGCAGAAAAAATAGCACCCGAAAATCAAAATGCAATGAGTTCAGCATATAAACTTGTTGCAGAAAAAACTGATTCGATTTTGGCACCTGTTGGGGATTATTGGAATGATATAGTAGTTAAGAATCCCAACATAGAGCTATTTGCTGATGATGGAGAACATGCAAGTAAGCTTGGTTCTTTTCTAGCAAGCAATATATTATATATTTACATTTTTGATAAAACACCAGTAAATATCGATATACAGACTATAATTAAGGATTTTAATACTAAATATAATCGTTAGTATAATGTATTGGATAAAAGATATTCCTATTATCTGAGAGGAATTGGATTTGAATTAATACTAATTTTAAGGTGCGTTAAGGTTTATTGCGTAATACACGAAAATTTGCTCTCTGTAATACACTCATAATACACGAACACGAAAAAATCCTTATAATTGCTATATTTTTAAATTATATGATATAATTAAAATGATGATATAAGCAGTATTTTTTGTCAAAAAATAAAAATTACTATACTGAGGAGTTGATACTATATGAAAAAAACTGGCACAATAGTTTTTAATGATAGAATAAACGATATATATATTGGTAATAAAGATTCTATTGATTCTTGTGATAAAATTTATGAATAAAATTAAGACTTGATTTTTATTAATAGTCTTTTTTCTTGATATTATATAATAAATATGATATTATTTATTAATGTTAGGACGTGTTAATATGAATTTACCAGATTTAGCTAAAGCTAAAAAAAGAACGAAAGAAAAAGTAGATATTGTAAATATTGATAATAAATTAACTAATTTTCAAAGAAAAATAGGATTTAATAAATTATATTTTATTAAAACATATGGTTGTCAAATGAATGAACATGATTCCGAAAATATTAGAGCTATCTTAGAAAACATGAGTTTTCAAGCTGCAGATACATTAGAAGAAGCCGATTTAATTATATTAAATACATGTGCTATAAGAGAAAATGCACATAATAAAGTTTTTGGTCAATTAGGAAGAATAAAACATTTAAAAGAAACAAAACAAGTTATGACTGGTTTTTGTGGATGTATGGCACAAGAAGAAAGTGTTATAAATGAAATAACTAATAAATATAAATGGATTGATTTTGTTTTTGGTACTCATAATATTCATAATTTACCAAGTATTTTAGAAAAAGCAATTAAAAATCAAAAACAGGAAATTGAAATCTTTTCCTGTGAGGGTAGTATTATCGAAAATATACCGGTTAAAAGAAGTAATCAATATAAAGCCTGGGTTAATATAATGTATGGATGCGATAATTTTTGCTC
>CAZIFR010000002.1:11513-32783 GCA_964539185.1 uncultured Muribaculaceae bacterium
TCGTTCCTTATACCAGGGGAAAACAAAGAAGTAGGTTGCATGAAGATATTATTAAAGAAGTAAATCAATTAATTGAAGATGGTTATCAAGAAGTTACTTTATTAGGTCAGAATGTTAATGCTTATGGAAGTGATTTTGATAATTATAATATGGCTAATTTATTAGAGGATGTTGCTAAGACAGGTATTAAAAGAATTCGCTTTATAACTAGTCATCCTTGGGATTTTACTGATCAAATGATTAATATTATTAGTAAATACGATAACATCATGCCTTACATTCATCTTCCAATTCAGTCTGGTTCAAACAAAATATTAAAATTAATGGGTCGAAGATATACTAAAGAAGATTATTTAAAGTTATATGATAAATTAAAAAACAGAGTACCTAATATTGCAATTACAACTGATATTATTGTGGGATTTCCAGGAGAAACGGAAGAAGATTTTAAGGAAACGTTAGAAGTTGTAAACAAGTGTAAATATGACGGAGCGTTTACATTTATCTTTTCACCTAGAGTTGGGACACCAGCTGCTAAACTAGAAGATAATGTTAGGATAGAAGAAAAAGAACAACGGCTATATCAATTAAACAATTTAATAAATAAATATAGTAAAGAAAATAATGATAAATACTTAGATAAAATAGTACCTGTTTTATTAGAAGAAAAAAGTAATAAAGATGGTTATTTAAAAGGATATACTAATACAATGAAGTTAGTTAATGTTAAGGCTGATAATAATTATTTAGGTCAAATAGTTAATGTTGAAATTAATGATGTTAAAACATGGAGTATGACAGGGGAAATGGTTTAATAAATGGAATTATAAGATATAGTAATTAATAAAATGAAATTATGGGGAAATAATTTTGTTTTATTTTTTAGTATTTTTATTGTTTTCGTATGATATAATTATAAATGTGTAATTGGAGGTCAAAATGTCTTTATATAAATTAGAGAATGTTTATAAAACATATAAATTTAATGATACTTTAAATCATGCTTTAAATGATATTGATTTAGAGATTAATGAAGGGGAAATAATTGTTATTTTAGGTCCTTCTGGAAGTGGCAAAAGTACGATGCTTAATATGTTATCAGGAATTGATAATCCAACCAAAGGTAAAATAATTTTTAATGGTAAACGAATTGACAAAATGAATGAAATTGAATTAACCGATTATCGTAAAGATTATTTAGGTTTTATTTTTCAAAGTTATAATTTAATATCTAATTTAACTGTTAAGGAAAATATTGAATTAGGTAAAGAATTAGCTATTAAGCCATTAGAAATTGATGAAGTAATGACCTCTGTTGAATTAAAAGATCAAAAAAACAAGTACCCTTATCAATTATCAGGCGGTCAAATGCAAAGGGTGGCGATTGCTAGATCATTAGTCAAGAATCCAAAAGTTTTATTTTGTGATGAACCAACTGGAGCTTTAGATGAAAACACTGGTAAAAAGGTATTAGCTTTATTGCAAAAAATTAATGAAAAATATAAGACAACGATGATTATCGTTACCCATAATCCAAGTATTGCATTAATGGCTCATACAGTAATCAAAATGAATAGTGGTAAGATTGTTGAAATTATTAAAAACAAACAAACAATTAGTGCTAATGATTTGAGGTGGGCATAAATGGGATTATTATTTTTAAATTCCTTAAAAGGATTAAAAAAGAAAAAAATTCAAATGCTAGGTATTATTTTAATGGTCATGCTTTCAACTGGTATTTACGTGACAATGAATACAGCATTAGACCGAATGGAAGACAGCTATTATGAATATTTAGATAATCAACATGTTGAATATTTAAGTGTTGATTCATATATCGATTTTACTAAAGATGTTAGTCTTAATGACTTAAATTATTTATTAAAAAATGAATTAAGTAATTTAACTAATGAAGAGGCACAAATTATTGATACATATAAATGCAGTTTAAACAATAATTGTCCGCTTGATCCATTTAAAGATGTATCATTTTCTTATGTTGTAGATAAGGTTTTTAAAGATCATGGTGCTGATAATTATATCAAGTCTAATAAGATTAGATCTTTACAAGCAAAATATGATTTTGACTTTGAATTAGATCGAAGTAAGAGTTTAAGTATCGATGGAACATATGTAAAAGTGTTACCATATGATGAAAATAAAAATATCAATAAGGCTTATCTAGTTGAAGGTCAACTCCCTATTAATAGTAAAGAAATAACAATCTTACCAAAATATGCTGAGACTCATAATATTAAAATTGGTGATGCTTATAAAATAGGTGATATTGAATACAAAGTAGTTGGATTTGCCTATGCTCCTGATTATATTTATCCGTTAGTTTCTTATTCTTCAGTTATTTTTGATGAAGAAAAAAATAATATTATTTATATTAATAATGAAGATTTTGATGAAGTAAATGGTATTTTAGAACAAACTTATTCAATTTATTATAATGGTGATGTTGAACGTAAATTTGAAATTAATAGTAAAAATGAACAATTTGATGCTGAAGCTTTTAAAATTTTAAATGATGAATCAAAAGCCGTTTCAATGAGTATTTTTACCGTTACGAGACTAGGACGAATTGCTTCTTTACAATTAGAATTTGCTACTAATCGTTTATTTGCTGAATACTTTTTATATTTATTACTAGGGATATCAGTTTTTGTTATAGCTGTTGTAACTAAAAAACGAATTGAAGATGAAAGACTACAAATTGGGGTTTTAAAATCTCTTGGGTATAGTTCATTTGGAATAGCCATTAGTTATTTAGTTTATCCAATTATTGGTTCTATTATTGGAGGGTCAATTGGTTATGTTATTGGTATATTCTTAAATGGTAATTTGACCAGTATGTATATAAGTTACTTTTTAGTACCTTTGACAGAATTTAAATTTAATTTAAACTATTTAAGTTATGTTATATTATTTCCAACTATTTTATTATCCGTTTTAAGTTATTTTATCTCATCATTAATGCTACGTAAAAAACCATTAAAATTATTAAAAGAAGGTAGTAATTTAAAGGTTAATATATTTTCTAAATTGGTTAATAAAATTACTGTTTTATTACCATTTAAAAGTAGGTTTAAATATAATCTTGCTTTTAGATCGATACCTAAATTATTAATTGTATCTTTAACTTCTTTCTTTACGGGAATGCTGATTGTTTTAACCTTAATCGGCTCAAATTTAATGAAAGATTTAGTTGATAAATCATTTGAAGGCATGGATTATAAATATATGGTATATACCAATGCTGTTGAAACGGAAAAACTAGATAATAATTCTGATCATGTTTTAAATGCTACTTTACCACTAATTAAAGTCTTTCGTCTTGATGAAACGGAAGAAGAAATTGAAAAAGAAACGATTAGTGTTACAGGAATTGATATCGATAGTAAATTTATGACAATTAAAGATGAGAGTGATAAAACACTTAATGATTTATTAAGTGATGAAAAAGGGATTATAATTAATGCTAACCTCCATGAATTATATAAGATTGAAATCGGGGATACTTTACAGTTTGCTTTAAATGAAGAATTGACTCAAAAAATTGAATATAAAGTTATTGGTATTTCTAAAGGTTATATGGATTATAGTGGATATGTTAAGAGAAAAGGATTTAGTAACGCAATCGGTTATAATGAAAATGCTTATACATCAGTTTTAAGTAATGATGATAAATATGCTGATTTAAGCAATTTAGATGATGATTTAGTTAGTAAAATTGCGACCGTTTTAAATTTTCAAGATATGAAAGAAAATATTAGTGATTCAATCGAAAAATATAATGCTACTATTTATATTGTTATATCGTTTGCTTCAATTATAGCTTTTGTTATAATAACCGTCATTGCTAATATCGTCGTTGAAGAAAATAAAAAAACTATTTCATTAATGAAAGTACTAGGATATAAAAATAAAAAAATAAGCTCAATTGTCTTAAATATTTATACCCCAATTATAATTGTTTCATACTTTTTAAGTATTCCAGTTATGATTATGGTTTTAAAGAAAATTGTTAAAGTTTTGGCTGGAAGTATGGAGATGACTATTCCCATATCTTTAGATTTAAAACTTGCGATGGTTGGTTTAATTTGTTTATTGGTGGCTTATTATATTGCTATTTACTTATCTAAAAAGGTATTAAATAAAATACCACTAGCTATTACCATTAAAAGAGAGTAGGTGAATTATATGACATTAATTGAATTAAAAAATGTTTTTAAAACATATAAAATTGAAAAGTTTGAAACTAGGGCTTTAGATAATGTCGATTTATCTATTGAAGAAGGCGAAGTTATTGTTATTTTAGGGCCTTCGGGAAGTGGCAAAACAACATTACTAAACGTTGTATCAGGACTTGATAAAATTGATAAACGAACAGATAGTTATATTAAATTTGAAGGTGTTGACATCTCTAAATATACTGATAATAAAATGACCAAATTTCGTAAAAAAAAGTTAGGATTTATCTTTCAAACTTATAATTTGTTAGAACATTTAAATGTTAAAGAAAATATTATGGTTGGTTCTAGTTTGGGTAAAATCAAAATAGATATTGATGAAATAATTGATGTAGTCGGACTAACAAAACATCAAAAGAAATATATGCATGAATTATCTGGTGGAGAACAACAAAGAGTAAGTATTGCTAGAGCATTAGCTAAAAGGCCAAAGGTTATGTTTTGTGATGAACCAACCGGAGCTTTAGATGAAAAAACGGGTAAAAAGGTTTTAAAATCATTGATTGAAATCAATAATAAGTATAAGACAACTTTAATTATTGTCACCCATAATCCAGGAATAGCTTTAATTGGAGATCGAATAATAAAAATGAATAGTGGAAAAATAGTTGAGGTTATTGAAAATAAAGAAAGAATGTTACCAAATGAAATCCCATGGGGATAAAATAATATTATCTTATTTTCTAAATAAAATAGAGTAAAAGCTATTTTTTTTGTGTACTTTTCTAGTTGTTAAGCATACATTAAAGTGAGGGGTGATAAAGTGGCACTATATAAAGAAATTGTTACTAAAGCTGTTGTAGGAAAAGGTAAAAAAAGATTTAAAAATGATTATATTATCAATACTGAAGATAAACCCACAACTGTTTTAGGATGTTGGGTGATTAATCATAAATTTAAAGGATATAAAACAGGCGATAAAGTAGGAGTAGATGGATCTTTTGATGTTAATATTTGGTATTCATATGATGGTGATAGTAAAACAAGTGTTGTCAATAAAAAAATTGATTATAATGATTTATTTAATGTTAAAGTTAAAGAAGATACTGATTTGACCGAGGATACAGAAATTATTGTAAGAACATTAAATCAGCCATCTTGTAGCGGAGTTAATATATTAGATAATGGTGATATTTCATTTACAATTGATAAAGAACTGGGTGTTGAAATTGTAGGTGAAACAAAAATTAAAATTTCTATCGAAGCAGATGAAGAACCGTGGGAAGAAATTTTAGATGAAGTCGATGAAAATGTATTAAAAGAAATTGATGAAGTAACGGAAGATTATATTTAAGCACATCTTGTGCTTTTTATTTCAAAAAAGTTGTGTGTTAACTAAAAATAGTTGACAGTTGTTTTAGAGTATGGTAATATTATTACATAAGGAGGAAAAGATTATTATGGCAGTTAAAATAAGATTAAAAAGAATGGGAACAAGACAAAAACCCTTTTACCGAATTGTTGTTGCTGATTCAAGATCACCACGTGATGGTAAATTTATCGAAAAAATTGGAAACTATAATCCAGTTACTGAACCAGCTGAAATTAAAGTTGATACTGAATTAGCTATTAAATGGCTTAATAATGGTGCTCAACCAACGGATACAGTTAGAGGTTTATTAAAGCAAGCAGGGGTTTTAAAAACTATTCACGAATCAAAAATTAAAAAAGAAGGTAAATAATGAATTTATTAGAGTTAACAGAATTTTTAGTAAAAAGTATCATAAAAGATCCCGAAATGGTATCTTTTAAACAAATTGAAGATGAAGAATATATTACTATTGAGATTTTGGCCAATGAAGAAATTATGGGAAGTATTATTGGTAAAAAAGGAAATATTGCTAATGCAATTCGTACTATTGTTCAAGCATCTTCTTATGTTAATAAATTAAAGAAAGTTAGAATTAATATTAGTTCATTTTAATGTATCAAACATAATTAAAAAAATAGAATACCTCTTCAAAAAGAGGTATTTTTTATCAAACTAAAAAGATAAAAATTTGATAATTATTCAGAAAATATAGAATAATTGGTTATTATGGATTAAAAATGAGATCAGTCTATTTGATTTATTATGAAAAATATAATATTTTGCAAGGGGAAGATGAAAATATTATTTTTAAAAATTTTTTGATATCATTTTAGTTTGAACCACAAACTTTGTTAAACACTAGACAAAAAAGTATTGTATGATATAATTATTGTAGAAGTAGGTAATATGTTGTAGAAGAAAGTAGTATGTTGTACTTAATTTTATGGGAACTAGGGATGTATATTATATAGATATAATATGAAAGGAGGAGTTCTATAAAATTTGTTAAGTATGCACTTATTTTCTTAGGGATTGCAATTATTACTGATTGTGGGTTGGCTTTAGCTTATGATTCACCTGATATGGTAAATGTAACTAGAGAATTAAACAAAAATAATCCATCAATGACTGAATATTTTACTAAAAATAAATTTTTAAGACAATCGTATGAACATTATTCTTCACTTACGAGATTAACTGATCCATGTCCAAAGTGTAAAATTGCAACCAAATTACATAGAGAAGGTGGAGATAGTTCCAGTATTTTTATTACTGTTATGGGCGAAAAAATATTTTTTAACGATGCTTTTACATACTATGGTAATTATAAACTTGAAGTGTGGCGATATGATTTTACCTTTTTAAATACTTTTCATTCGGGTTTATGGCTTCTTAATATCGAAACACTGAATTAATTATAACTTATTATCCCTAGTTTCAATTATTTTGGGAGGTGATTTTTATTTATAAGAGAGTGAAAGGTAATTATTTTTTTGTTATATCATTTTTTATTTTAATATCAATTTATATGTATAATGCTTATAAAGAATTTGATAATTATAATAATGTTAATGAATTAAAATTTGAAATAATTGAATATTGTGATAAAAAAGTAGAAGAACAACCTTTAACCGAAGATGAAGAAAAAATGTGTAATGCTGTAAGAAAAAATATCGATGAAAAAGCTGATTTTTTTACCGTTTTTACTAATATTGTGAATAATTATAATAGAGCTTTACTATATGCTTCGATTTTTTTATTTGTTTCATTGCCATTATTATATTATGCTAGTAACTATTTAAAAAACAAACAAATAAAAAACGAACTTACTAGAGGTAGTTATAAAAAAACAATTATGTCATTTTTAAAAAATTCGTATAAATCGTTATTTATATTTCCGATTGCGATTTTAATTGTTATGATAATTAGTTATGTTTATGCAGGAAGTTTTGACTGTACCTATTCATTATTAAATCATTCTACACAATGGGCAGATAGTACCTTAAAATCACCTGTACTGTTTTTATTACTATATATGATTAATGTTATTATACATAGTATTCTATATATTAATATTAGTTTAATTGTTGTTAGAAAATACCATAACTATTTCGTTTCGGCTATTCTTTCATTTTTGCTTTTAATAGGAATTGAAGCTTTTTTAGAAATGTTTTTTGGTGGAATAATAGTTACTATATTTTTTGATATTGATTATGCAGTAATTTTTAATATCATTAATTTTACTGTATTTAATGATAATAACGGAATATTTTCGTCAGTGATTGTTCCATTTATACTTATGCTTATATCAAGTTTTTTGGTATATTTTTCATACCACAATAAGGAAAAATTAGTAATAGATTGTGAAAAGAATGAGGAGGGAATGCATGAAAATTGATGTAGTTAATTTAACTAAAAAATTTAAAAAAGAAATAGTATTATCCGATGTTAATTTACATTTTGATGGTGGACATATATATGGTTTATATGGTCGAAATGGTTCTGGGAAAAGTGTTTTTTTAAAACTTTTATGTGGATTTTATTTACCGACAAATGGACAAATATTATATGATGATGTGGATATTAACGGAAAAAATGAATTTCCTAAAAGTCTTCGAGCATTAATAGAGAAACCTTCTTTTTTTCCTGAACTTACAGGTTATGAAAATTTAAAATTATTAGCGGATATTCAAAAGAAAATTAATAAAGAAAGAATCGATGAAGTTTTTGAAATTGTTAATCTTACAGAAGAAAAAAATAAAAAATATTCAAAATACTCATTAGGAATGAAACAAAAATTAGGTATTGCTCAAGCTATTATGGAAGATGTTGATGTAATAATATTAGATGAACCATTTAATGGAATTGAGCAAAAAACAGTTGATAAATTAATCGAGTATTTTAAAAATATAAGTAAAATGGGAAAATTGATAATCGTTAGTACTCATATTTTAGATGATTTAAATAGACTTGCTGATAGTATTTACTATTTTGATAACGGTTATATAACTAGTAGTCAAAAATGAAAAAATTTAATTATTATTTTGAAAAAAAAAGTAATATCCTCATATTTTTTCTTCTTGTACTAGGAGTTAGTATTCCAGCTTTTTCTGGTATCGCTACGAATAATTTTTGGTATCGATTAAATTTTATATTATTAAATCCATTTTTTAATGCCATGTTAAGTATTTCAATAGGATTAAATGTTATATATTTTTATAGTGAATTATCAAGTTATCATTCTATCATTAGTAGATATGATAATTACAAAAATTTAATTAAAAAATTTACTAAAGATATAGTTTATGTTAATCTGATAGTTTATTTTGTTGCCATTATATTAGGCGTATCTGGAGCTATATTCTTTTGTCTTGGTGATTTTAAAATGCTATTGCATAGCTATTATGAGTTACCTATCATAGGGTACATTATATTTCATATTATTAAATGTTGTATTATTTGTGTTTTAGTTAATCTGATTATTTATCTTTTTCTTCAAACATTTCGAAAGAGAATTACTTATATAATTATTTTTATTTTAAGTTTTTTATTTCTAATATTACCAATAAATCAAAGTATTATTCAACACTTTTATAATATGCCAATTTTATATCACAATTATTTTTTTGGGATAACCTTTTCGACGTTTTTTTTAGAAATTATTTGTTCAATTTTGGAAATATTGATATTATGTACCTTATATAAGATAATGTATGAAATTTGTATATCAAAGAAAAGAGAATTAGTATGAAATATCAATTATATATTTTATTACAAGTAATAAAAAAAAGTTGGTTGTGGTTATCATTTATCATTTGTTTGTTTATTTTTAATATTATTTCAAATGAGATAACCATTTATCCATTAGTTGCCGAAACAAATATTTATCCCATGATGAGTTATCCCTCTAAAAGTTTTTTATTATTAACATTTTGTCAAATTATTTTTTCAGTTTATTTTTTATATTATTACTATACATATGAAATGCAAAATTCTTATGAAAATACTATTCTCAGAATTAATTGTAAAAAATGGATTAGTATTAAACTATTTTATTGTGCTTTGTTGTCGGTTATGGTCAGAACTATTTTAACTTTGATTACTTATTTTATATATCAGGATATTTTAATTTTTTCATTGTCCTTTTTAATTTATCCAGTTATTTATTATATATTGTTATCTTTGATAGTTATAACATTGTCAAATTTAGTAAAAATTAATATATTAAATCTAATTTTTATATTTGTCTTTTGTTTTCTAACTTTTGCTTTTTTTAATATTTGGGTGTTTGTTTTAATTGTTTTAATTTTGCTTATTTTTAATTATATGTATTTTAAGTTTAAAAGATTGTTTGAAAATTAATTTGATTTTATTGATATAATTTTTGTAAAATAAAGTAACTTTTCTTTTATCAAATAAAATTATTTTAAAAAAAGAAGCAATTTAGAAGCAATTTGCTTCTTTTTCTTGTATAAAATTGGTAAATATATTATAATATTTATGGAGTGATGATATGATTCCAAGTCACGTAGGTATTATTGTTGATGGCAATGGCAGATGGGCAACTAAAAAAGGCTTGAGTCGTAGTCAGGGTCATAAGGCTGGTGCTGATAATTTAATTAAAGTTTGTAAGTACATATTTAATAAAGGGGTTAAGGTATTAAGTTTATATGTTTTTTCTACTGAAAACTTTAAAAGAAGTGAAGATGAAGTTAATTATTTGATGGATAATTTATTTGTTAAAATATTTAAAAGAGAAGTTACAACCTTTAATAAAATGAATGTTAAAGTCGTTTTTTCAGGTAGACGCGATAAATTAAAGGTTAATGTTTTAGAAGTTATCGATCAAATGATGGAACAAACGAAAAACAATACGGCTGGAATAATCAATTTTTGTTTAAATTATGGATCTCATTTAGAAATTATTGATGCCGTCAAAAAAATATATTTTGATTGTGATACTGGTAAATTAAATATCGATAATATCGATGAGCATATTTTTAATAAATATTTATATAATGATTTACCAGCTTTAGATTTAGTTATAAGAACAGGATGTGAACTTAGACTAAGTAATTTTATGTTATGGCAAGCTTCATATGCTGAACTTTATTTTACTGATGTACTGTTTCCTGATTTTAATGAAAAAGAAGTTGATATATCTTTAGAATCATTTAGTAACCGAAAAAGAAGATTTGGAGGGGTTGATTATGAGGCAAAGAATAATTAGTGCAATTATTGCTTTAGGAATCGTTTTACCAATCATTTATGGAGGTGGGATGGTTTTTCAAATCTTAGTTTTATTAATAGGTATTTTAAGTTATAAAGAAATTGTTAATTTATTTACTAAAAATGTTTTTAATAAAATTTCTTGTTACTTAAGTCTTATAACAATAATATTATCGAATTTTAATAAAACCCATTTTGATAATATTTTAGATTTTCAAGTTATTGGAATAATTATTATTTTATTTGCGATTATGTCGTTATATAATTACAAAGATAAAAAGTTTGATGTTCTAAAGGGATTTAGTTTAATGGGCTTTACCATCGCTTTAGGACTAACATTTAGTGCTTTTATGATTATTCGTAATTTAAGTTTGGGCTATATTATTTATTTGCTCTTAATTGCCATTTTAACAGATACTTTCTCTCAAACAGTCGGATTGTTGATTGGTAAGAATAAATTAAATCAAATATCACCCAATAAAACTTGGGAAGGATTTATAGGGGGAATTTGTTTTTCAGTATTAATTAGTTCGCTTTTTTACATTATTCTAATTAATAGTGAGATAAATATTTTCTTATTAGTTATTATTACAACCTTTTTATCGTTAATAGGGCAGTTAGGGGATTTGTTTTTTTCATTAATAAAAAGGCATTATAAAATTAAAGATTTTTCCAACATTATGCCTGGTCACGGCGGTATTTTAGACAGATTAGATAGTATAATATTTATCGTTTTGGCGTTCTTGTTTTTTATTAAACTAGTTTAGGAGGAGTTTATGACAATTGTTTATTTTGTTTTAGTTTTAAGTATTACTATTTTTATTCATGAATTAGGACATTTTATCTTTGCAAAAAGAGCAGGGATTCATGTATATGAGTTTTGTATTGGAATGGGGCCAAGTATTTTTAAATTTAATCGAAAAAATGATGAAACAGTATATGGAGTTAGATTATTTCCAATCGGGGGTTTTTGTTCCATGGCAGGAGAAACAGTAGAAGAAGATGCTGATATTCCGGTTCATAAAAGAATGCAATCTAAATCATGGTCGGAGAAGTTTTTGACCATCATTGCTGGAGTTATGTTTAATTTTATCTTTGCTATCTTTATTTTTTTCATCGTTGGTTTAATTAATGGTAATCCCAATACTAAACCGATTATTTCATATGTTAGTGAAGAGGGACCGGCTTACATTGCTGGTTTAAGAAGTGGGGATGTTATCGAAAGTGTTAATGGTATTGAAACAAAGAACATTAGTCGGCTTATGATTGAATATACGGTCAATTATGGAGAAGATTTAGATATAACTTTAAAAGACGGTCGGAAGATTAAAATAATTCCAACAGAGGAAGAAGAAAAGTATTCATATGGTTTTTCTTTAGATGAGAGTGTTAAAACGGGACTATTTGAAGCAATTAAGTATGCTTTTACTAAGTTTGTTTCGTTAATAAATGAATTATTTATCATAGTTGGGTATTTATGTATAGGTAAATTAAATTTAAGCGCCTTATCTGGACCAATTGGCATATATAATGTCGTTGATATGAGTGCTAAAGCTGGTTTGATCAATGTTATTTATTTAATTGGTTATTTAAGTACAAATGTTGGCTTTATTAATTTATTTCCTCTCCCAGCTTTTGATGGAGGACGAATTTTATTTTTATTAATTGAAAAGGTAAGAAGAAAACCAATTAAACAAAAAGTAGAAAATATAATTCATAATGTTGGTTTTGCCTTACTTATGGTTTTAACAGTTCTGATAACTTATAACGATATTATGAGGTTTATTATTTCATGATAAAGGTAAAACAAAATGATAAGATTTTAAACTTTTTATATGAAGATAATGATGAAATTTCAAAAAAATTAATTGAATGTTATCAAGAACTAATGTTTAATAAAAATAAGAACATTAAACTGTTTTATCAAATTCTCGATGAATATACTAATAAAAATGGGTTTTACAAGTACTTACAACAAAATTTTCCCGATGAAAATTTATATGAATTAAACGATCAAATAATTAAAAAGGTTATTTCAATTTATAAAAGATACCAAAAAGATAAACTAAAAGTAATTAATAATGCGAGGTGGTTATGATGTTGAAGATAGAAAATGTTACAAAATATTATGGAGATTTTTTAGCTGTTGATAAGCTTTCTTTTGAAGTTTTACCAGGTGAAATCTTCGGACTTTTAGGTGTGAATGGAGCTGGGAAGACAACAACCTTTAGAATGATTATGGGTCTTCTTCCTGCAACGGAAGGAACTATTACTTTAGATGGTAAACCAATCGATTATAGTGTAACTGATAAAATTGGTTTTTTAACGGAAGAAAGAAGTTTACTTACTAAACTGACTGTTAAAGAGCAATGTATCTATTATGGTACTTTAAAAGGAATGACTGAAGAACAGATAATGACTAAACTAACATTGTTATTAGAGCGATTTGAAATTCCAGAGTACCTGGATAAGAAGATAAAAGAGTTGTCAAAAGGAAATCAACAAAAAATTCAATTTATAACAGCTATTATTAACGATCCAAAATTGTTAATTTTAGACGAACCGTTTGCTGGTTTAGATCCATTTAATGTTGAATTATTTAAAAAAGTTATTATGGAATTAGCTGCAAGTGGGAGTATTATTATATTTTCTACCCATAGAATGGAACATGTTGAACTTTTTTGTAAAAAATTAGTTGTCTTACTTCGAGGTAAACCGATATTAGAAGGAGAACTTACTAAAATAAAGAAAGATTATCGGAAAAAAAATATTTTTGTAACAGGAAATATCGATATGGATAAGATTAAACAAATAAACGGTGTTCTAGCTGTTAATAAAAACAATTTGGCTTATGAAATTAAAATTGAAAGTGATAAAATTGTTGATGATGTATTTAAAATGGTTAGTCAAGGTAGTAATATTACCCAATTTGTTGTCGAAGAACCAAGTTTAAATGAAATTTTTATAGCTAAGGCAGGTGAAGTATATGAAAAATAAGTTTAAATTTTTAGTCAAGGTAAGTTTAGATCGTAAAATTAAAACAAAATGGTTTGTTGTAGCTAATATAATACTAGCGGTATTAATTATCGGTATTAGTAATATCGATAAGATAATTAACTATTTTGGTGGTGACTTTTCTCATGTAAAAACAATCTATGTTATAGATAATACTAATCAATCATTTGATTTATTTGAAAATTATACTAATGAAGGTTTTTCATTGATTGATAACAATAATTATGAAGTTGTTTTATATGATAATAACAAAGAAGAAGCGGTTAAAATGATTGATGAGGAAGAAGAAAATAATATTGTTATCGTCTTTGATGATGATGTCTCTAATATTATTAAAGTTACAATGATTTCTAATCAATTTTCTAATTTAAATGAACTATCTATTATAACTAATGCCGTTAATAGTACTAAAACGGTTTTAGCAATTGATAAATATGGCATTAGTAATGAACAAATGGCAGGATTAACTAATCCTGTAAGTATTGAACGAGAAATATTAGATGAATCACAAAATTCAACCGATGAAAATATGGAACTTATTATGTCAACCGTTTTTCCGATTTTAATTTTACCATTTTTTATGCTAACTATTTTCTTAGTTCAAATGATTGGCGCTGAAGTTAATGAAGAAAAAACAACTAGAGGAATGGAAATTATTATTTCCAATGTATCGCCTAAAACACATTTCTTTTCTAAATGTGTAGCTGGGAATTTATTTATTTTTCTTCAAGCTTTATTATTAATTATATATGTTGTTTTAGGTCTTTTTGTTAGAAGATTATTTGGTGATAGTGGGAATGTGATTAATGATCTTATTGCGCAAATTAATATTGCTTTTCCAACTAACTTTCTATCTTCGTTAATTTATATAATTCCATTACTTTTAATTTTAATGATTGCTACCTTTATTGGTTATTCACTCTTAGCAGGCATTTTAGCTAGTATGACAACTAATATTGAAGATTTCCAACAATTACAATCACCAATTATGATTATTTCTTTAATAGGGTATTATCTGGCAATGATGGCTGGAATGTTTAAAGGAGCTGTTTTTATTAAAATTTTAGCTTATGTTCCATTTATTTCGGCTATTTTATCTCCGTCATTATTTATGATAGGTGATTTTGAAATCTTTGATTTATTTATATCAATTGCTTTAATGGGTGGTGTAATATTCTTACTAATTAAATATGGACTTAAAGTTTATAAGGTGGGTATTTTAAACTATTCATCAGGTGGTTTATGGAAAAAAATGCTTAAAGCTTTAAAATGATGATTATTAAATCATTTTTTTAAAATAGGTACTTGACAATACAAGGTAGTTGGTATAAAATGATAGAGGGATGTGATTTATGAATACCCAGTTCAAAAAAGGGGTGTTAGAATTAATTGTGTTACTAGTTTTAAATAATAAAGATATGTATGGTTATGAACTAATTATGGAAGTTTCTAAAGTGGTTGATGTTAATGATGGTACAATATATCCATTATTAAAAAGATTAACTAATGAAAAGTATTTTGAAACATATTTAATTGATTCTAGCGAAGGCCCAGCAAGAAAATATTACAAAATAACTACTTCTGGAAAAGAAAGACTTAAAGAATTAGAAAAAAGTTGGAATATTTTTCAAAAAAGTGTTAATAAATTTATTAAGGAGTGTATGAAATGAATAAAAAGAAATTTATAGAAAATTTAAAAAAGAGATTAGTTATTTTAGATGAAAATGAAATTATCGATATTACTAATGAATATGAAAGTATTATCGATGATAAGGTTAAAAATGGTCATTCAGAACAGGATGCCATTCGTGATTTTGGTAATATTGATGAACTTATTAATGAAATATTAATAGCTTATAAAATTAATCCTAAATACAATGAACCTAATATAAATAACAATCATAAAATAGATAGTTTTGAAGACATGATTAAAAAAGCTGCTAATTTTTTATCTGATTTGTTTAAAAAAATAATGGAAAATGTTAAAATTGAAAATATTACGGTTGAATTTATTTTTGAGATATTAATTAAAGCTATTATTTTATTAGCTCTTCTAGCTATTTTAAGATTACCATTTATGCTTATTTCGTATTTAATGGAATCTATTTTCGATGTTTTTATATTTCCATTTAATAGGATACTATTAGTTATATTTAATATTTTTGTATGGCTATTATATTTAGTATCTTCTATTTTACTTGGTATTGCCATTTTTAAAAATAATATTATTAAAAAAGAAAATGATTCGGTTAGTAAACCTTCTAAAACAGAAAAAAAAACAAAACCAGAGATAAAAGACGAACAACCAATAAAAAATAATATTTTTCAAGTTATTATTAAATTTTTCCTTTATTTATTTGTTATCTTTCCTCTTTGGTGTATTATAAGTGGATTGATAATAGCTACTGTTTTATCAATATATTATTTTATAATAGGAATTTATACTATTGGCTTTATCTTTCTATTTATTGGACTTTTAATAATATTAATTATATTCCATTATTCAATTAAAAATATATTTCAAAAACAAGAAAGAAGCTTTGTCTTTCCAACTATTGTAGGAATTGTTTTTATAACTTTAGGAGTTGTTTTTATCTTACACTGGATTCCTAATATTACATATTTAGAGGGTAAAAATCATAGATTAAATTATAAAACAACAATTTTTGATTATAAAATAAAAGACAATACCAACATAGCTATTGAAAATAGTTATAAAATAGATTTTGATAATAACTTAATAATTGATAACAACTTATTAGATGATGTAGTTAAAATAGAAGTGGTTTATTATGATAAATTATTAGATATTAACTCAACATATAATAATAACGTTATTACAATAAATGCTAATACAAAAGGACATCGAACTGGTTTTGAAATATATAATGAGATAATTGAAGATTTGAAAAATAACGATATTTATAATTATAAAAACGCCTATAATATTGACATAAAAATCAAAGCTAATGAAAAAACAATTAATAAATTAACCAAAAAATATTAAATAATATTTAACTATTAACAGTAAGTTTGTTAATAGTTTTTCTTTGTAAATAAAATTTTTATGATAAATGTATTTTTTTATACAACATTTTGAAATTAAAACATAAAATTATAATACGATTGATTGTCATTTTCTTGTCATTTTAATTAAATATGTACAACCTATATTAAAATTTATGATATAATTTTAATGTACTTAATTATTTCAGTTGATAAATAATTGATTTAAAATATTTTAGTAGCATAGTAAGGAGTTGTGAAATGCTAAAATTGAAACGGATAATTATTGTTTTAATCCCTATAATCATTATTATTGGATGTATTGCTGTTTGGATTTTATATTCCAAACCTGAACCAATAGATGAACCAGATGATTATACCGAACCAAAAAAAGAATTGAAAATAGTTGATTTAAAATCTAAAACAAGACCAATAGCTGTTATGATTAACAATATAAAAGATGCTCAACCTGTTCAATCAGGACTACAAGAAGCTTATATTGTTTATGAAATAATTGTCGAAGGTGGTATCTCAAGAATGATGGCACTTTATAAAGACGCAAATCCTAGTCGAATTGGTTCAGTTAGAAGTTCTCGTCATTATTATCTAGACTATGCATTGGAAAATGATGCTGTTTATGTCCACTTTGGATGGAGTGAAAGAGCAAAATCTGATATAAGTTCACTTAGTTTAAATAATGTTAATGGACTTTATGATAACGCTTTTTGGCGAGATACATCATTAGGTTTAGCTAGTGAACATACTGCTTTCACTAGTATGGAAAAAATAAATTCTGTTATTAATTCTAAGAAATATCGTAAAACATCGGATACTGATTTATTGTTAAATTATAGTGTTGATTCAGTTAAACTTGAAGATATGGAAGATTCTATTATTGCTAATAAAATTGAAATAAAATATTCTAATTATCAAACAACATCATATGTATATGACAATGTTAATGG
Organism: uncultured Muribaculaceae bacterium; assembly: GCA_964539185.1. Lineage (GTDB taxonomy): Bacteria > Bacillota_I > Bacilli_A > RF39 > UBA660 > Faecisoma. Next base: position 29,297 of record CAZIFR010000002.1, read on the forward strand.
TGTTTATTTAAGAGCAATGAATGGTAAAAATCATGTTGATTATGTAACTAAAAAACAATACACAGTTAAGAATATAATTACATATCAGGTCAATAACTCAACATTTGATGGTTATGGAAGACAAGATTTAGATAATATTGGGAATGGTTCAGGATATTTTATTACTGAAGGTTATGCTATCCCAATTAAATGGGAAAAAACGAGTCGTTCAAGTCAAACAGTATATAGATTTTTAGATGGTCAAGAGATCAATGTAAATGATGGAAATACCTTTATTCAAATTCAACCTAAAAATCAAACACTAAATATTTCAGAAAATTAAACTAAAATAATTAAATAAAAGAATTCTTTAATAACAGTAATATTGTAAATATTAAACTTCTTTTATTTGCCGATTTAGTTAAGGGGTATAACAGACCCATGGTAAGGGTCAGTGAACAGTTCGACTCTGTTAATCGGCACCATAGGGAAATTAGTCGAACTAATTATTCGACATAACATATAAAGGTTAATTTCGATTAATCTTTTTTTGTTATGTTAAAGGTGGTGATTAGTTTATGGGTATAACAAAAGGTGAATCTGTTCGAACTTTTAGTAGTTAGGGCTTAAAAATAAAAACCTCAATTCTAGAAAGGATTGGGCTTTTTCGTGATTAAATATGAGAGAAAAGAGATTAGAAATTATTAGTAAATAATAGTTTTTAAAAAAATAGACAAATTAAAGGCAAAAGCATTGATTTTTTTTTAAAAAAAGATATATAGTATAAGACATTCGCTGAAAGGAGAAATTTATAATGAGTAAGGTAAATACGTATGCATATCTTCAACACTTTTATCAATCAGCAGGACCATTTTATGACGATGCTTTAGCACTTATCAGAAGTAGAAATTTAGAAGATATTCCAATGAATGGTGTTTATAAATTCAGATTGTTTGATAGTGAATTAGGATTTGAAGAAGTATCAGGGATTGTTCATGATATCAAACATTCAGATGAAGCAAAAGCAATTAGAGAACTATTAGATAAAACTTTGATGCTAACTTATGAAGTTTGTGAAAAAATTAATGAAAAAGGTAATAGAAAATTAGCAGCTAAACTAATGGACTCAAAAAACCCAATGTCCGATTTGTATTATGATCTAGTGAGTATAGATAATTTATCAAAATATGGTGAATTAACTAATTTAACAAAGTGGTTTTTAATTGGTGATCAGATTAGTGAGGAAGAAAAACAAAAAAGATTAGACTTTTATAAATCAATAGGAGAGCAGGAAGGATATGAACATCTTGCAAATGCTATTAGAGTTATATCTTCTGGTATTTATGGTGATAGTAATCTTTATTTTCCTGATGAAAAACCAGCTGTTTTTGAAGATGTGTATCCAACTACAATTAGAGCAAAATCATTAGTAAAGAATATTAAAGATGCTTCAAACTTCAAATGGTATTAGAAATTAAAGTAAAATGACTTACATTTTTTAAAAATCTGATAAAATATATTATTAAACAAAGGAGTAGATTTATGGGAAATAATAGAATGTTTACTATTACTAACAAAGATATGCTAGATCTGAATATCATCATTATAAAATTAATGGTAAAAAAGCAGAAAAAGTACGTGAATTAGAATGTTGGACTTATGAACAAGTAAATGATACAACCATAAAAGTAAATAATAATATATTTTTAAGTGGTTTTCAAGCTTTATATGATGTAGTAAGTGGTCAATTTATTTCTAAAATTTTTACTAAAATTGGTAGTTTTGGAAAAGTGAATGAAGAGTCAGAAGAAGAGTTTGCAAAAGCAGTTGTGAGATTACCATATGGAAGAGGGACTAGAAATGTTTGTGATGTAGTATGTTACATTGATAAAACTGGGCAAATTAGAACTCCATTATACAATCCAAATGATAATAGTTATATTGATACTTCCTCTGAAGATTTTGATTTTGAAAGAGCAATAGAAGGTATAAAATCACAAATACAAGAACAAGTAACACAGGAAAATGCTGGGGTAAATAAATTTGTAAAAGCAATAACTTCAAGAAAACAAACTAGAAATTAGCAAAACTATTGCTAATTTTTTATTTTAAAAAATTAAGCTAAAAACATTATAGTTTTTAAAGAATAATGATATAATATATTATGCTGAGGTGAATAATGCAAATTAATAATTTAGATGAAGAATATTTAACCATTGTAAAAGATATTTTAGATAATGAAGAATTCCAAAAATTAAAAAAATGTGCTCATCATGGTATTTCCAGATTTGACCACTCTATTAAAGTCTCTTATAAAGCTTATAAGTTTGCTAAAAAGTATAATTTTAATTATCAAGATGTAGCTATTGGGGGACTATTGCATGATTTCTTTATTACAGAAAAAGTAAAATCTAAGGATAAATTTATATTAACCTTTACTCATTCAAAAAAAGCATTAAAAAATGCTAATGAAGTATTTAATATAACCGAAAAACAAAAAAATATTATCTTATGTCATATGTTTCCATTAGGTACTAATTTACCTAGACATACTGAAAGTTGGATCGTTAGTTTGTTTGATAAAAGGGTAGCACTAATTGAATTCATTAGTAAATTCCAATATAAATTAAGATTATCAATTAATTTAATAACAATTATATTATTAAATTTTATTAAATAAGACTACTTCTATAATCTTTTTTGATATAATAATGACATGTCCACGTAGCTCAGTAGGATAGAGCAACCCCCTCCTAAGGGGTAGGTCGTTGGTTCGATTCCAATCGTGGACACCATTATTTATAAATTAACTAGATAAAACAATCTAGTTTTTTTGAAAATTAAATAAAAAAGATGATTAAAAATTGTGAGTTTATATAATAAAAATACTCATAAATTTTACATACAGACTATAACAAATCATAAATATGTGATAAAATATGGTTACATAGATGATTTGTTTTTAAAAAAGATTTAACAAAATAACAATTTTTAAAACGGTATTAAAGAAAGTAATTAAATATAACTAATTTTAAAAAATGGAGTGATAATATGGATATTAAAAATATTTTATTGCCAAACGAACAAATTTTATATAAAGGGGCTGCAGTCCCTAAAAAAAGTAGTAAAAATATTTTAGGGTCTGTTGTGATACTTATTTATTTGATATCATTACTTTTAGCTTTGATTGATATTAACACATTTAATTTTATTGGATTGATTATGCAAAATGTTATCATTATAGTTATTGTTTGTTTAATTTTGGTTGTTACTATTTGCAATCTTATTTATACGTTATTTTTAAAAAATAATAAAATAAATAATCAACAATATTTTATTACCAACCAAAGAGCAATTATCTATTCAAAGAAAAATACCGAGTATAAAATAGGTTATTTAAATGAATTTGATGATTTTGTAGTAAATAACGAAAAAAATAATATCGGAGATGTTTATATGAAAAGCATTCCAGAAAGCAATTATAATTTATTTAAACATTTATTTAAAC
>CAZIFR010000003.1:0-23172 GCA_964539185.1 uncultured Muribaculaceae bacterium
TTAGATTCATTCCCTGCTTTATCATATCCAATTGCACATACTACCATATCTTCAGTATCAGTTGATATTAATACTTTTCCATTATTAGCTGACACTAAAGTTGTTGGTGAACAATCATTAATACCACTACACCATTGATAACTGTGTCCACCACTCTCATCATCTATTACTTCAATATTGACATAAAAATCAGTATTCGCCCAACCTAACTCATTAAACGGATCCCCTACTGCTTTAATTTCAATAGTTGGAGGAATATCTTCATTTATTAATGTATCACATTCTTCATCTAAAAAGTACTGATATTTTTCATCAATTAATTCAACTCTTACTTTAGATTCTTTAGTTAACGGTTTTTTAACAACTGAATTAGGCAATACCCCATCTGTTATTAAATCCTTTAAAGTAACACAATAAATACTTCCTTCAATTTTTTTAAAGTCATCATTATTTTGTTCGACATATTGACTGGCAGCTGTAAAAACTAACGCCTTATTAGCATCGTATATTTTGACATTAGTTTCCTTTATCAAATTAAGCAAAGCGGGAAAAGCTACTAAGGATATAATTCCTAAAACAACAACCACTCCAATTATTTCGATTAATGTAAATCCAATCTTTTTCATATTTTTCATTATTAAATCACTCTTTCTCTATTATTAATAATATTAAATAGTTTATATATCATATTTCCAATCGCTCCATTACAATCTCAATCCTGACCGATTAATGAGGAGCCTTTATAAAGGTCTTAGTACTTACTCTCAACTTCATTATAACATAAAATTCTTTTTATTATAAACAAATATAATCCAATTTTACATATGGATTACATTTTTTATTTATTTATGATAAGTTTCATTATTTAGTATTTTAAAAGAACGATATATTTGTTCTAATAAAATTACTCTAAATAATTGATGTGGAAAGGTTAATTTAGAAAAAGAAAGGCAATAATCACTAGTTTCTTTTATATCATTATGAAGCCCTTCTGACCCTCCAATGATAAAAGCAATATTAGGATTGGTAATGAATATTTCATCTACTTTTTTAGACAGTTGGTTAGAATCAAGGATATTCCCTAAAATATCCAAAACTATTACATAATCTTTATTATTGATATATTTCAAAATTTCATCTTTTTCTTTATCAATATTACTATCTTTTAATTCTATTACTTCTAATTTAGAATACTTTGATATTCTTTTTTCATAATCATTAACAGCTTCTTTTAAATAGTTTTCTTTTATTTTACCAACACATATTATCTTAATCATATTTCTATTAGCTCCGTTTTTTCATCTTGCTTTGCAATTATTATATCAATTTCTCTATTTATTTTGGACTTTAATGTTTCGAAAGCAATGATAGGATCATTATTTTGTTCTGATAAATGAGCTAAAATAATGGTTTTAGTTTTTTCACCAATTAACTTAGACAAATAATAACTACTATCATCATTAGATAAATGGCCTTTATCACCTAATATTCGCTGTTTAAGATAATATGGATAATCATCATTGTCCATAAGAAGTTTAACATCATGATTACTTTCAAAAATATATAAATCTTTATTTTTCATTAAGTTGTAATTTTTAGTGTTTATGTATCCCGTATCAGTTACATACACTATTGATTTATTATTTGAGTTAAATACATATCCGATAGAATCTGAAGTGTCATGTGATGTCTTAAAAACATTAATTTCTAAATCTTCTATAATATGTGAATTTTGAATAATAACATATTCCTTTAAAATATCTTTTAATTCTTCATACATTTTCAAGGTTAAATATACAACTGGATTATATTTTTTAATAAAGCTTTTAAGTCCACTAATATGATCAATATGGGTATGTGTTATAAAAACACATTTTATTTTATTTAAATCTTTTTGATGCTCTAATAATGATTTTTCAATATATTTGGTTGACATTCCAATATCAATTAGAAAACTAATTTGAGGTGTTTCAACATAAGTTACATTGCCTTTAGAACCACTAGATAAAACAATTACTTTCATTGATATATCGTCCATGGGGAAATTCTACAAAAGCGACAATCTTTCCAAACTTCAAAATGAATATGTGGTCCGGTTGATTCTCCAGTACTACCAACATAACCAATTAACTGTCCTCTAGAAACAACACTATTAACTTTTACCCCTTCAACAAATTTACTTAAATGGGCATAAAGGGTATAGTATCCATTATTGTGATTTATAACAATGTAATTACCGAACGAATAATGGCCTTCCCTTATTATAACAGTCCCGTTATTAGCAGCATAGATGTGTGAATTATACCCTGTTCCAGCAATATCAATTGCCGGATGGAAACTACGAATCTCTGTTATAGGATGCTTTCGCCATGCATAATTACTACTTATCGTCCAACCGCTTTCACTTGGCCAAGCCCAGTTACTTAAGTCTCCAACGCTTGGAACAAACTTATCACCTTTAATGACAATTTCATCAATACTTGCTTTTAAGATTTCCTTTTCTTTAGGTTCAACATATATCGTTATGCCATTAATAACTTGCTCTGTTTGCTTGATTCTCTCTAATCCATGTTGGCCTTTTTGAATGGTTTTACTATAACCAATATAATGAGTGTCATCATATTGATATACGGTTTTATATTCGTTTGTTTTATCTTCAACAACATATGACTCAACAACAACTTTCAATTGTGGATTTGTTTCTTTTATTTGAACTTCTGTGCCAACAGCAATTAAACTTTTTGAATCTCTATATTTATTATTAGATATCAAGAATTCTTCAACACTTATTTGATTTACAAATGCAATATCTTCAATCATCTCGTTTTCTTTTACTTTATAGCTTGATGTTTTAGGATTATTTCCAAAAAGTAAAAAATGGGATAATTGGTTAGAATCAGTATAAATTTTTTCACTAATCGGAATTTGAACTTCCTTAACATTTATATTTTCTTGAATATAAACATTTTCAATATATGCTCCGGTTGTTTTTATTTCAGTTTGGATATTGTTTATATATGCTCCATATTTTTCTTCACCAACATAAGTTTTAATAAGTTCAATTGTAGCATCTTCAAAAATATCTTTACTTAATGTATAAATGTATGATGTTTTATCTTCCTCTTTAACTGTAAATTGATATCCTTTAACAGTAAATGATTTAGTTTTAAATATTTTTTCATAAATTTCTTCAATACTATCTGTATTTTCTTTATAAGTTAATGTGGCTTCGATTCTTAATCCACTTGGGTTATAGATTTTATCAACATCAGTACCTACTTTAGTTGTTACAGTTGCACATTCCTCATTGTCTTTTTTATAATAAATTACTTTTTCTGCTGTTTCTAATATTGTTTTATCTTCTTTTGTTATAGGGCAATATTCTTTAGTTTCTTCAATAATATTAATTATATGTTCTGTTTCATTATTAATATAATTTTTTAATTGCTCTTCTGAGGAAATAACCCCAAGCAGCTGATCATCTAAATAAACATTATAATAAATTTTAGGATGTATTTTCTCATTATAATTATAACTTAATAAAAAAAGAAAAATTAAAATAAGAAAACAAATCATAATTATGGTTGTTTTTTTCAACTGTGTCACCCTCATTCTACATTTTCATCAACTGAAGCAAAGGTACTTGTATAAGTTTTAAAGACAAGTGGAATTGTTAATGTTGGACCATTACGATGCTTAGCAATAATAAGTTCTGTCCGGCTAATATTAGCCTCCGCCATCATTTCTGGACTATAATAATCTTCTCTATGAAGCATTGCGACAATATCAGCATCTTGTTCGATAGAACCAGATTCTCTTAAATCACTTAAGATCGGGCGCTTGTCTTTTCTACCTGTTCCTGTTACACTACGTGATAATTGTGATAAAGCAATGACAGGAACTTTTAATTCCATAGCTAAGGTTTTAAGTGATCTAGAAATTTCCGTTACCTCTTGAACCCTATTTCCTTTATAACGATCAGTTCCTTGTATTAATTGTAAATAATCGATAATAACGATGTCTAGACCATCTTTAGTTGCCGATAATCTTCGACATTTAGCTTTAATTTCACTTATTGTCATTCCAGGTGTATCATCGATATAAATTTTAGTATCCGCTAATCTACTAATGGCTTCATCAATTCGATTCCAATCATTATTTTGTAAAGCGCCATTTTTAAGTTTACTGTGTTCAACTTGCCCAACTGATGATAACATTCGGGTTACTAATTGTTCAGCACCCATTTCCATATTAAATAAGGCCACTGTTTTCCCTGCATCTATTGCGATATTAGTTGCTAAATTAAGGGCGAATGCCGTTTTACCCATCCCTGGTCTAGCTGCTATAATAATTAACTCATTTGGATGTAGTCCAGAAGTTACTTTATCTAACAAATAAAAACTAGTTGGAATGCCAGTAATTTCTCCTTTATTTTTAGCTAGCTTTTCTAAATCTTTTTGCGTTTTAAATAAAACATCTTGAATAGTTCTAAACTCTGTTCCTTTTCGTGTTTTTACTACACTTAATATTTTTCGTTCCGCGTTGTCCAAAATATCGTTAATATTATTGGATGAATTATATGCTTCACCAACAATTTCAGTTCCTTCTTCTATAAGCCGTCTTAAAATAGCCTTTTCTTCGACAATTTTGATATACTCATCAATATTAGCAGCAGTTGGAACACTTCTGGCAACTTCTGTTAAATATTCTATTCCCCCAATTGAATTTAACCATTTTCTTTTTTTTAACTCTTCACTAACTGTCATTATATCAATTGAATGATTGTTTTCTGATAAATTTTTTATGACAGTAAAAAGTTTATTATGACTGTCTAAATAAAATAAATTTTCATTTAAACTTTCAATACTTTTCTGTAATGCATATTGGGTTAAAAACATTGATCCTAACACTGCCTTTTCGGCTTCAATACTGTGCGGTACTATTTTTTCCTTCATTTTTACACCTACTTTATTAAATTTACTTTTAATGTAGCTTTTACTTGTTTGTGAAGTTCAATAGATACATTGTGAATGCCTAAAGTATCTAATGGTCCTTCTAATTTAATTTGTTTTTTATCAATTAAAATATCCTTCTTTTGTAATTCAGTAATGATTTGCTTCGTACTAACACTGCCAAAAACTTTATCTTTTTCTCCTGTTTTTACTTTAATTTCGATAATACTTTTTTCTATTTCTATTTTCAATTTTTGACAATCTTTAATATTATTTAACTCTTCTTGTTGTTCATTTTTCTTTTTAGTTTCTAATTGTTTTAAATTGTTAACACTAGCTGGTAACGCATATCCTTTTTTAATTAAAAAATTTTGAGCATAACCATCTTTTACGTCCTTGATTTCATCCTTTTTTCCTTGACCTTTTAAGTCTTTAATAAAAATAACTTTCATTTTAACCTCCAATTGTTTCAATTAATTTATCTTTTACACATTGAATTGTTGTATCTTTGATTTGTGTTGCCGCTTCGTTAAAGTGTCCTCCACCACCCAATTTAGTCATATAATTTAAAACATTAATGTTCCCAATTGATCTAGCACTAATCCCAATTGTATTATCGTTTATTTTCCCAATAACAAAAGAAGCCTCAACATTTTCAAATTGCAACAACTCTTCAGCAATAGTAGCTAATTCTTTAGTATCATATATTAAATCATCAGTTATGCACATTGCCATATTAGGTTTAATCATAAAACTTGTTTCAATTACTCTGTTGCGTTTTATAAAAATATCTTTCTCTTCTTTTAAAAGTTCTTGCTTTAGGATATTATCTGCTCCCATTTTAGATAAAAAAGCTGCTACTTCAAAAGTTTTATCAGTTGTCTTCAATTTAAAATTGTTAGTATCTATTTCTAATCCTATTTCCATAATTGTTGCTGTTAAGGAATCAATTTGTTTATTTAAAAATTTAATATAATTTGCCATGAACTCAATAACACTAGATAATTTAGAATTAATATAAGTAAAAATAGCATTTTTTATAGCGTCCTTGCTTTTCATATGATGATCAATTATGACCGTTTTTTTAGAAATATCTAAGAGTTCAGGAAATTCAACCATACTTTTCTTATGGGTGTCCAAAATAATTAATAGTGTCTTTTCATTCATTATCTTACTGACTTCTTTTTTAGAAATCATTTGGTGATAAAGACCTCTTTTTTCCATATAATCATATGCCCTCATTAAGGTTGTATCAACTTCGTTCTTGTCAACACAAATATAACTATCAACCTTAAAACTGTGTATTATCTGTTGTAAAGCAATAGCACTCCCCATGCCGTCAAAATCCGGATTCTTATGGGTCATTATTACTACTTTTTCACTATCTCTTATTAGTTCTGTTAATTTATTAAAAACTTGGTCCATAAAATCACCTACTTTCATTATACTATAAAATGAAAATATTAAAAAGAGAAAACAAATTATTTCTTATTTTCTCTTATTTTATTAGCCAATGAAATTATTTTTTTAAATCGATGATAAAGTCCCGATTTAGTTATTTTATTTCCTGTTTCAATGGTTATAATTTCACTAAGCTCAGTTAGAGATGCTTCCTTATATTTAAGTCGATACAAAGCAACTATTTTTCCTTTATCATCAAGCAAATCAAGACCACCTTGTTTCTCAATTAACTCAATATCTTTTACTTGATTACTTGCTGTATCAATAATTCGTTCGACATTAGCTTGTTCACAGTTATTTAATCTGTTAGTCATATTCTTATGATCACGATAAATTCGAATATCTTCAAAATATAAAACCGCATTATGAGCACTAATTATTCGCAAGAAATCGCCAATCTTTTCAGCTTCTTTAATATATATCATATACTTATTATCTCTTTTTATTACTCTGCTATTTAAGTTAAAACTATTTAATAATTTTTTTATATACTCAGCATATACCTTACTATTAACTAAAAATTCTAAATGATATCGCGACTTCTTAGGATCGTTTATCGATCCGGCCATTAAAAATAAACCTCTTAAATAAGATCTAATCGATTCTTCATCATCTAATATATATAGCTTTGGGATATCTAATAACACTTTGTCATATAGCCCTAAATCATTTAAAATATGATTGTTTTTATTAGTTATTTCCAATATATAATAATTCTTTTTTGTTCCATGCGTTCCTTTTCTAACAGTTATACTAGGATTTATTAAATATCTTTCTTTTATTAGTTCAAAAACCCGTCTTGCAACACTTGCATTTTCAGTCGCTATTTTTATTTTTTCAGTTATTTGAGCACCACTACAAATAATAGCTGACAATTCAGCTATTCTTTCAATTTCACCAATTTCTAGTTTGCTGATTTCTGTTTTAATTAAACTAGAAAACGACATATTCCACCTTCGTTCTATTTAATCATCATATAGGAAAAAATATGAAAGCCCAATTTCACTACATTATGTCTTAAAATATTATCCTCAACGATAATAAAATCGTCTTCAATTAATTGAACAGGAATCTTTTTTAATTCTGTTTTATCAAAGATAACTGGGTCTTTTTGTTCCAGCGTGGCATATTTTTCTTTTATTTCCCGGGAAACAACGCCATTATTGACTAATACGATATCAATTTTTTTATTTCCCAAATAGCTATTTAAAATTTTTACATGATCACTTGCTTTATAATCATCTGTTTCTCCCGGTTGGGTCATTATATTACAAACGTACATTAATTCTGCTTGACTTTCATCAATAGCTTCAATCATTTGTTTACATATAATATTAGGAATTATGCTTGTGTATAAACTTCCCATGCTTAAGACAATTAAATCCGCACTTTTTATTTGGTTGATAACTTCAGGAAGAATTTCTGGTGTTTGTTTATAAAAAACTTCTTTTATTTGCTTATTTTCTTTAGTTATATTATGTTCTCCTTCAATAATAGACTCATCTTCCATTTTTGCCATCAAAGTTATACTTTCTTCTGTTAATGGTAATACTTTTCCTTTTAAATTTAATACTTTACTTAATGATTCGATTCCAACAGACATACTACCAGCAACATTCATAAGGCCAGTAAGTAATAAATTCCCTAAAGTATGGCCATTTAAATCACTAACAGTTTTAAAGCGGTAGTTCATTAATTTTTGGAATAGCGGTTCTGTTTCTGATAATGCCACAATAACTCGCCTTATATCTCCAACAGCTAAAATATTAAATTCTTCTCTTAATCTTCCTGTACTTTGTCCATCATCAGACACCGCTACAACAGCTGTAATATCCACCGGAAATTGCTTTAGTCCTCGAAGTAAAGTAGACATCCCTGTCCCACCACCTAAAACAACAACTTTTTTACTCATTTTATCAACCCCTATGAACAAAGTATTTCTTTTTTATTTAAAAATTCCATTTTATTATAACATTTATCTAAATTGATGTAAATAAAACTATCATCATATAATGATAGTTACAAACTCTTCTTTACACTAATAGCTGCTATTGCTGCTTCTCCAATCGCTGTTGAAATTTGATAAAGGTCTTTTTTAATAACATCTCCACAAGCATATATATAATTTATACTAGTTTGCATCGTTTTATCAACAACAATATAGTTATTTTCTTTTTTTAGGGCATCTAGAAAATTAACCGCCGGGTCACTTCCTAAGGCAATAAATAAACCATCAACGAAAAAATTTCCTTGTGATGTTATCATTTCTTTTAAAATCTTATTATCTCCCTTTAGATTATGAATAACACAATCATTGATAATTTCAATGTTTTCTCTATCTAATTGATCTTTTTTAATGATAGCATTAGTGGGAAAGACAATAAGTTTATTAACCAAATTGCTTAAATATAAAGCTTCCTCAATAATTACTTCTTTGATCCCTAAAATAGCAACTGTTTTATCTTTATATAAATTAGCATCGCATACCGAACAATAACTAACATTCGTGAAATTACTTGAAAGATTTGTTTTCTTCGAAGTACGTCCTGTTGCAATAACAATCTTATTAGCGGTTATTTTTTCAATATCCGTTGTTATAATATGATCTTCTATTTTTAAAACATTTCCATACTTTATTTCTATTCCTAAGTCCTGAATTTGTTCGTACACTTTATAAGCTAAATCGGGACCAGTTATATTTTTAAATCCGGGATAATTATCAATATCACGAACCGTATTTAATTTCCCTCCTGGAGCACCACTTTCAATAATGATAACGTTGACATTAGCCCTTTTTAAATATAAAGCGGCGGTCATCCCCGCTATTCCAGCGCCAATAACAATGCAATCAAAATCGTACTTCATCTAAATTCTCCATATCATTGTATCTGTTTTCCAACTTAGAACCACTATTTTTAATAACCATAATAATTAGTCCTATTAAAATAATTGTTACTGAAACAATTTGGGCCACTTTAAAGTTTCCTAACATCAAACTGTCAGTTCGGAAATGTTCGATAAAAAATCTTCCAAATCCATACCAAATAAAATAAAATGCTGTTGTTTGACCCGTTTTTGTGTAATATCTACGTCTAAAGATAAGTAAGGCAATAAAACCTAAAATACACCATAAAGATTCATATAGAAAAGTTGGATGATAATATGTTCCATAGATGTTCATTCCGTTAATAATAAATTGGGGTAAATGTAATTTTTCTAATACTTCTAAAGTGGTAGCAGGACCATGTGCTTCGCCATTAAAAAAATTCCCCCATCTACCAATTGCTTGACCTATAATCAAACCTACAGCAATAATATCAAGCATCCTCATGGTGTTAATTTTATATTTTTTAGTATATATTATAATCCAAATTATACCAGCAATTATTCCTCCATGAATTGCTAATCCTCGTTCCCAAATTTTAAAAATTTCATTTAAATTATTTCCATAATAATCCCAATTAAATGCAACATAATAAAGACGAGCACCTAAAATGGCAAAGATGACTAAAAATAAAAGAAGATTTTCCATATAATTTTCAGGGATTTTAAATCGTTTAGCTTCCTTAACAGCTAGTCCTCCACCGATCATAAATCCTAACAAAACTAAAACTGAATACCAGTAAATTTTAATAGTACCTAAATCTAATAAAACAGGATTCATTATATCATTCCTTTCTAATAATTTTTTTATAACTTTCTATTATATTATAGCATAAGTAAAAGTAATTAGCACTATTCTGATTTTAATTCAAAAATAGCATCTCTTAGTTCAACAGCCCTTTCAAAATCTAATTTTTCAGCTGCTTGTTTCATTTCTTTTTCTAACTTTTTAATTAAATTCTTTTTATTTGTTATAGTTGAATAACTTTCTTTAATTTCCATTTCTTTCTTATTTTGAATTATTTCTGTTATATTTTTCATGATTGTCGTTGGGGTTATATTATTTTCTTTGTTATATTTTTCTTGGATAATTCTTCTTCGATTTGTTTCATCAATAGCATACTTCATCGAGTCACTTATAACATCAGCATACATAATAACTCTACCATTAGCGTTTCTAGCTGCTCGGCCAATTGTTTGAATTAAACTTCTTTCACTTCTTAAAAAACCTTGTTTATCAGCATCTAAAATAGCAACCAAGCTAACTTCAGGAATATCTAACCCTTCTCTTAATAAATTTATCCCAACTAACACATCATATTTTCCAATCCGTAAATCTTGAATAATTTTCAATCTGTCTAATGTTTTGACTTCAGAATGTAAATAAGCGACTTTGATATTAATTTTTTTTAAATATGTTGTTAACTCTTCAGCCATCCGAATAGTTAGAGTCGTAATCAATGTTCTTTCTTTTTTATTTATTTGGTTATTTATTTCTTCTATTAAATTGTCTATTTGATTATGCGATTTTCTAACCTCTATTATTGGATCTAAAAGGCCTGTTGGGCGGATTATTTGTTCAACCACCTTGTTATTTACCTTCTCTAATTCATAATTTCCTGGAGTAGCAGAAATACAAATAACTTCATTCATTTTTTGTTCAAACTCTTCAAATTTTAGAGGTCTATTATCCAGTGCACTTGGAAGCCGAAAACCATAATCGACCAAAACCCTCTTTCTAGCTTGATCACCATTATACATTCCTCTAACTTGAGGAAGAGTAACGTGTGATTCATCAACAATCATTAAAAAGTCCTTATCAAAAAAATCTATTAACGTTGTTGGTGTGGCTCCTTTAGGTTTTAATGCTAAATGCCTAGAATAATTTTCTACTCCCCTACAAAAACCTGTTTCCGATAACATTTCTAAATCATAATTAACTCTTTCATTGAGTCTTTGAAATTCCAATAATTTATTTTGTTCTTTAAAAACTTTTAATTGTTCTTCTAATTCTTGCTTAATATTAACAATAGCTACTTTTAATTTATTATCGCTTGTAACAAAGTGGCTAGCTGGAAAAATAGAGATGGTTGATTTGGTATTTAATTGTTTTCCCGTTAAAACATCAAATTCTACTATTTTTTCCACTATATTGTCAAAAAATTCAACTCTAATTCCATTATCACTTTGATTAGCAGGAATTATTTCTAAAACATCGCCCTTAATTCTAAAATTTCCTCTTTTTAATTCGATATTGTTTCGTTCATATAAAATTTCTACTAATTTGGTAAGAATTTTATCCCTTTCTATAATATCTCCTTCATTAATGGTTAACATCTTCTTAAAATATTCATCTTTTTCCCCAATACCATATATACAGGATACTGAAGCAACAACAATAACATCTTTCCTGTTCAATAAAGATGATGTAGCTGAGTGTCTGAGTTCATCTATTTCATCATTAATTGAGGCATCTTTTTCGATATAGGTATCGGTTTTAGCAACATACGCTTCTGGTTGGTAGTAATCATAATATGAAACAAAATACTCTACCCTATTATCAGGAAAAAGGGTTTTAAATTCTGAATATAGTTGTCCTGCTAAAGTTTTATTGTGGGCTAAAACTAATACAGGCTTTTGAACTTGTTCTATAACATTGGCAATGGTAAATGTTTTTCCAGTTCCAGTAGCTCCCAACAAAACTTGCTGCTTTTGCCCCTTTTTTATTCCTTCAACCAATTTTTCTATTGCTTGGGGTTGATCTCCGCTAGGTTTATAGGGGGAATGTAATTTAAACAAATATATGCCTCCTTACTGTTACTTATTAATAACTTTTATTATTTTATACTTTATTTAACAATATATAAAATTTTATCATTTTTTCGTATTTTATACAAGATAGATAAAGAAAATATGTTCCTTTTATTATTGTTATTTGGTTTTTATAAAACACATGCTTAAAAATAAGAGTTTTTTAGTCTCTTATTTTATATTATTGTCTTAAAAATGTTTTTTTATTAATCTTACATCCATTTTCTGCCCCGGTTCCTAAAGCAATGATGTCCACATTAGTCTCATCTTCTAACCATTGTAAATAACCACCAATATTACGCTTTTCTTGTAATTCTGAAAAATCTTTAAAATTACCAATGATTCCTTTATAGCCCAAATCTAAATGTTGAAAAAAATTTAAGTATATTCCATACGGAGTATTATCTCTAACTACTAATTTCAATTGATTAATATCTATTTCCCCAATTTTTCTTTCCTTATGAGTTCTGGATGTATCTTCTGATAAATCAACTATGTGCGACCCCATATATGAGCTAATAATTTCACTTTCATAATTTCTTTTACCCTTTTCTTTATAAAATAACCGTTCTAATTCTAATGCTTGGACCAGCGTTATTTTATCTATATCAAAGCCATGATGCATTATTTTAAATTTTGGCAATATTTTTCTAATTAATTTTAATACTATTATTTTAAAATTATTATCTCTAATTTCAAAAATCTGTCTTAATGTTAAATTACTTACACTATTTAATAATTCAATTAATTTTATTTCTGATATATCATAGCTATAACCATAATCAAATAAGCAGTTGTAAAATGCAGGATCCCCATTCATAGCACATATATTAATTTCACTCCAAGTAAGATCCCTGCCACCCCCAAAATTTCCAGTATGAATATACTTTCCATTCGTACTTATATTATTAATTCTTATCGGAAATGGTCTGATAACCATAAGTGTTCCATATAGTCTTTCAGGAGAAATTCCCGAATCAGCCATCATCCTCGATGTAGATATATCTCTACTTGTTGTATAAGGATAATTTCCACTGTGATTGAGCCCTAATAAAGCCCCTTGCGACCCTTCTAACAAAACAAAACCATTAGGATTGTCAAGATGTTGATAGAGTTTTTCTTTAAATTCATTATTTGAACAAACAATTGCATTTTCATACCCTTTAAAATATTTTAAATTAGAATTTCGCATTATTTTCTCAGCCGAAACTGCTCCACTACCTTTATTAGTAGAACCTGAACTTATATTTTTAGATTCTATTTTTTTGTGTTTTTCTTCTACAAGTGGCACTAATTCATGAACATATATTTTCCTATTGCCAATTAAATCTTTGACTTGATTATATTCTTCGATAAAACTATCCATATCAATAACAGAACCAGGACCAATAAACAATTCCGTTTTGGGATTAACGACGGCAATGGGAATATTGCAAAGAACTATTTTTTTACCATTTTCATAAACAAAAGTATGACCTGCATTTGGCATACAATTAGTAACAGAAGCAAGAATATTTAGTTCATGATCAGTTGCAATTTCTCCTATTACTTTCCCTTTACCACAGCTACCATATTGTCCATCAATTATAGATATAACATTTTTAATCACAAAACCACCTCTAAATACTGAATATTATATATGACTTTACTTTATTTTGCAAGAATTTTTTAAAAAAATAAAAAGACCTATGTTTGAATTGTCTTTTTATTTTTAATTAACTATTATAATTTTTATTTTGTTATTTTAAAAATTACTTGATAAGTATCTTCAAAATCTATTTCCTCTAAATCAACAACAAAATCCATTTTTTCTAAATTACTTGCACATTCCCTAATTGTATTTATAGCAATTTTTAAACTTTTTTCTACATATGGTTCAACTATTGGTTGATTTAAAACAGCTTCATTATTTGAAATTTCTTGAGCTTCCTGAGGATTGTAATTGTTATCATTATCTTCTTCATATATAGGTTCAACGGGAATAGTGTATTTGGGAATTGTTTCTGCTTCAATATCAGAATCTAAACTATTTTGGTTTTGAAGATTTAATTGAGAAAAATCACTTATTTGTTGCGCTAGATTATCAATAGATACCGGATTTGAAAAATTTTCTTGTTTTTCAACATATACATTTTCATTTTGAGGAATTTCGCTATTTCCCGGGAAATCATTTACCTCATTTAATTGTTCAATTGGTTGCGTAGGTATTTCATTACTTGGAATTTCTGGAAAAAATTCATTTTGTGAACCCTCACTATTGATTGAAAAATCATTTGCTATATTTGGTTGCTCGACTGGTTGCGTAGGAGTTTCATTACTTGGAGTCTCAGAAAATAATTCATTTGTAGGGAAAATATTATTTCCCGGGAAATAATTTGTTTCATTTAATTGTTCAACTGGTTGTGTAGGTATTTCATAACTTGGAATTTCTGGAAAAGATTCATCTTGAGAACCCTCATTACTAACTGAAAGATCATTTGTTATATTTGGTTGCTCGACTGGTTGAGCAGGGGTTTCATAATTTGGAGTTTCCGAAAATAATTCATTTGTAGGAAAAATATTATTTCCTGGGAAATTATTTGTTTCATTTGATTGTTCACCTGGTTGAGTAGATTCTTCATAACTTGGAATTTCTGGAAAAAATTCATTTTGTGGAACCTCACTATTGATTGAAAGATCATTTTTCCCCATAGATTTTGTTTTTTGATCATCTTGTGATGAATTGAATTCTCCTTCATTTTCATTAAAAAAGTTGAAAAATCTTCCTGGAATTAATATTTCATCATCTGATTCATCATCAGAAATACTTAAATTGGCATCTGGTTTTAATAAAGCATCAATATTATTAACTTCTCTTTCTGGTTTATATATATCTTCCGCTTGATTTTCTATTTTTCCAATGTCCATAAAACCTGGATCAATAACATTGTCTGGAATTTTAACTACTTCATCTAAATTATTTAGTTCTTCATTATTTTTCAAATTCATCATTTTTTCAATCTCCTCATCAGTTTTTCTTACGGTTAATCTTTCCGTTATTATTCTTTTTAGCATATCATTTTGTTGTTTTTCATCTTTTACTGTTAATAAGGATCTTGCGTGCCGTTCTGATATTTTTCCATCTAAAAGAGCTTCTTGAGCATCATCATAAAGTCCTAATAGACGAATTGAGTTGGCGATTGAAGATTGTGATTTTCCTATCTTTTTTGCTAATTCTTCCTGATTCATATATCCCATATCAAGAATTTTTTTATAAGATATTGCTTTTTCAATGGGTGTTAAGTCCTCTCTTTGTACGTTTTCAATTAAGGCAATTTCAACACTTTCATTATCCGTCATTTCACTAACAATGGCAGGAATTGTCTCTTTTCCGGCTATAGCACTTGCCTTATATCTTCTCTCTCCAGCAATAATTTCATATTTTTCACCAATCTTTCTAACTACAATTGGTTGAATAACTCCATATTTTTTTATTGAAATAGCTAGTTCATTAATTGATTCTGGATTAAATTTAATTCTTGGTTGAAATCTGTTTGGAAGAATATCATTCATATTTAATTCCGCTACTTTTTTTTCGTTTTGCACACAAAAAACTCCCTTCATTCTTTTATATTTATATCCTACTATATTTTGGGAAATAATGCAATGGTTTTTGGGAAATAATTAAAAATAAAGAGATAAGTCACAAAGGATTGCTTTTTATCTCTTTATATTTTCGAGGATATTTTTTATCTGTTTTCTGATTTTTTTGAATTAATAGTATTGTTCGATTGCTATTTTCATATGGTAATAAAAATGAATTAATTGATACTATTTGGGACTTTAATTTTAAAAATGCGTTTTCACTATCTTTTAATTCTTGATCAATTTTTCCTTTTAATGGTATAAAATAGCCTTTTACCTTAAGTATTGGTATTGATAATTCTAACAACATATTTAATGATGCTACTGCTCTTGAAGTGACAACATCGTATTTTTCAAGATTGTTCTTAGCAAATACTTCTGCTCTTTCATGAATGGCTTCAATGTCTTTTAAATCTAATTTTTTAATAACCTCATTTAAAAAATTTACTTTTTTTAATACCGAATCAATTAAGGTTATTTTTAAGCTGGGAAATACTATTTTTAAAACAATTCCTGGAAATCCTGCTCCTGTACCAATATCACATAAATGAATCTTTTTATTTAAATCAAAAAGGGTATTTATCGTTAGAGAGTCATAAAAATGTTTTAAATAAACATCCTTTTTATTTGTTATGGTTGTTAAATTAATTTTCTCATTCCATAAATTAAGAAGCTCATAATATTGTTCTAATTTATTTAATTGGCAAGCAGTAATATTAATATTTATTTTTTCTAATTCTTTCTTAAATTCATCTATATTCATTGTTTATTCCTTTTCATATAAATACTTAATATAGTAATATCAGAGGGATTAACGCCACTAATTCTCGATGCTTGCCCTAAAGAGGTTGGCTTTATTTCAGATAATTTTTGTTTAGCTTCGTTAGCTATATTTTTAATTTTAGTATAATCAATATTGATAGGGATTTTTTTTGTTTCCAAATCTTTTTGTTTTTCTGCTTCTTTAATTGCTTTTTGAATATATCCTTCATACTTAATATTAAGTTCTACTTGGTTGTATATTTCATCATCGTATTCTTTTTCAATGATAACTTTTTCAAATAATTTTTCAAACTTTATTTCTGGTCTCTTTAATAGATGATATAAACTTATTCTATCTTTAGTTGGCTGTGAATCTAATTTTATTAATAAATCATTATTTTTAGATGTTAATGTTTTAATCTTTAGCTTTTCATATAATTCATTAATCATTTTCTCTTTTAAAATTAGCTTTTGATATTGCACTTCCTCTATTAATCCATACTTATAACCATATTTTCTAAGTCTTAAATCAGCATTGTCATGACGCAGTAAAAGGCGAAATTCTGCTCTTGAAGTTAACATCCGATATGGATCTTTTATTCCTTTAGTAACTAAATCATCAATCAAAACACCAATATATGCTTCATCCCTTCTTAAAATAAAAGGTTCTTTGTTTTCTAAGTTCAAACAAGCATTAATTCCAGCCATTAAACCTTGACATGCTGCTTCTTCATAACCACTAGTTCCGTTTATTTGTCCAGCAGTATATAAATTCTTAATTACTTTTGTTTCAAGTGTTTGTTTCAACTGAGTGGGAGAGATGGCATCATACTCTATTGCGTAGGCATATCTCAATATTTTCGCTTTTTCTAATCCAGGTAGGGAAAAGATCATTTTTTCTTGAACGTCTTTAGGCATACTGGTAGAAAACCCTTGTAAATAAATTTCATTTGTCGATAAGCTTTCAGGTTCTAAAAATAGTTGATGTCTATCTTTATCACTAAATCTAGTAATCTTATCTTCAATAGATGGGCAGTATCTAGGACCAATTCCTTCTATATCATCAAGACCACCATACATACTTGACTTTGATAAATTATCTTTTATTATCTGATGAGTATTTTCGTTTGTATATAATAAATAACATGAGACTTGATTTTCTATTGAATATTTTTTATTATCATCAAAACTAAAATATCTTTCAATTTTATCACCATTTTCGATTTGCATTTTAGAATAATCTATACTTTTTTTATCTATTCTTGAAGGAGTCCCCGTTTTTAATCTAATTATTTTAAATCCATATTTCTTAAGCTTCTCACTTAAATAATTACTTGGAGTCTCTCCATGGGGGCCTTTTCTTACCCTCGTGTTTCCAATTAAAATGTCTGACTTTAAATAAGTGCCTGTTGTTAAAATTACTATTTCACTTAAATACTTTTGATTATTTGCTAAAATTACACCTTTAATTGTATTATTTTCAATTATTAAATCTTCAACCATTCCTTCAATGATAGTTAATTTTTCTTGACTTTCTATTATTTTCCGCATTTTTTTAGGGTATTCTATTTTATCAATTTGGGCTCTTAACGCCTGAACTGCTGGTCCTTTGGAAAAATTTAACATCTTAATTTGAATCTGACTTGCATCAGCACACTTTCCCATTATTCCACCTAAAGCATCTATTTCTCTAACAATTACGCCTTTAGCTGATCCTCCAATAGAAGGGTTACAGGGAAGCGTTGCAATATTGTTTAGATTTCCAGTGATTAATAATGTCTTATATCCCTTTTTAGCTGTAACTAAACTCGCTTCACAACCAGCATGTCCGCCTCCAACTACAATAACATCGTAATTCATTTTATCTCCTTCTATTTTCCTAGGCAAAATTGGCTAAACAATTGATCTAACAGTTCATTTTCATACGTTTCGCCAATTATACTTCCCAATAACGACCATATTTCCTTTAAATAAATTTCAATCATATCTATATAATGATTATTTTTAAGACCCTCTTTTATTAGTATAATATGTTCTTTAATATTATGCATTGTAGCTAATGAACGAGCATTTGTTAAATAAGTTACATCCTCAGTTTCAAAACTTTCTAAATTAAACATTTCTATTATTCTTTCTTTTATCAAAGATATTCCTTCATTGTTTTTAGCACTTATAAAAATGGGATTCGTTAATTTGGATATGTTGACTTTACTTTCTAAATCATTTTTATTAATAATTATTATATGTTGTTTCTTTTTAATATTGTTTAAAATAGCTACTTCTTCTTTTGTAATAATTTCATTATTATTCAATAAAAATAAAATTAAATCACTTTTTTCTATCATGTCGTAAGTTTTTTGAATCCCTATTTTTTCTATTTTATCCTCTGTTTGTCTTAGTCCTGCTGTATCGACAAAATTTAAAATTATTCCGTTTAATACTATTTGACCTTCAATTGCATCTCTGGTTGTTCCTTCTATTTCTGTTACAATTGCTTTTTCGGTTTCTAATAAACAGTTTAAAAGACTGCTTTTCCCAACATTTGGTTTTCCTATTAACGCAATATTAATGCCGTTTTTAATTATTTTAGCATCTTCGCTTGCTTTTATTATTTTATCTACTTTAACTTCAATTTCTTGAATGCTTTTTTCTAACATTTGAATAGTTATTACTTGGATATCTTCATATTCCGGATAATCTATATTTACTTCAATATTGGCTAAAACTTTTAAAATTTCGGTTCTTAATTGTTTTATCATCGTAGA
Organism: uncultured Muribaculaceae bacterium; assembly: GCA_964539185.1. GTDB lineage: Bacteria > Bacillota_I > Bacilli_A > RF39 > UBA660 > Faecisoma. Next base: position 19,259 of record CAZIFR010000003.1, read on the forward strand.
TACATGACCATTTATTTGATTAATGGCCAGGAAGCGCGCTTTTTCGGTTTTAGCATTGATAATATCCATTATTCCTTCTGCCTCGATTAGATCAATTCGGCCATTTAAAAAAGCTCTTTTAGTAAATTCCCCTGGTTCAGAAAGACGACAACCATTTTTTAATAATAACTCTAAAACTTTTTTAGTTGTTGCTATTCCTCCGTGACAATTTATTTCTACAACATCCTCTTTCGTAAAGGTCTTAGGAGCTTTCATTACGGATATTAAAACTTCATCAATAATATTTTCATCTTCAACAATAAAATCATAATTAATGGTATGGGATTTGGCATTAATTATCTTTTTATTTTTAGTTATTTTATTTACTATTTTAATAGCTTCTTTACCACTTATTCTTATAATGGAGATAGCTCCTATACCTAAAGCAGTGGAAATTGCTACAATTGTATCGTTCATTTTTTTATCTCCTTTATTAGATTATCTCTTCTTTTTAAATATTTTACAATAATAGTACAAATATTTCAAGAAAAAAAGACATTTAGTCTTTATATTTTATAATTGTATATCTGTTAGGTTCTTCACCTTCACTAATTGAAGCAAGATTTTCATATTGACTAACGATAGTATGAATTATTCTTCTTTCATATGAATTCATTGGATCTAACTTCACTTCCACTTTAGTTTTTAATACCTCTTTACAAATTTGATTTAAATCCCACTCAAGATTTCGATTTCTTTTTTCTTTATAATTACTAGCATCAAGTAATAATCTTAAATTATATTTATTTAAATTATTTAAGGCTTGTTTCAATAATAACTGAATGGCATTTAAGGTTTTGCCATCTCGACCTATTATAATACTATTGTTATCAGAAATTAACAATATTTTTATATATCTTTCATCAATTCTAATTTCACAATTAATTTTTAATTGCATTAAATTTGATAAATTTGCAAAATAATCTTTTATGTAAGATATTATTTCTTCTTTTAAAATAATATTAACAATCACCTTTTTACTTTTAAATAAACCACCTTCTTGTTTTTCAACATAGTAATATGTTTCTTCTTTACTAGCATTTAATTCTTGCAATGCTTTGTTTATTAATTCTTCTTCGTTTTTCCCTTCATATTTATGTGATATTATCATTCTTTTTTCTCCTTTTTACTAATAAATTTTGAGCAATAGTAAAGCTACTATTTATTATCCAATATAGAGCAATTCCAGTTGATATTGAAAATGATGCAATTGAAATCATAATAACACTGAAGTTAGTAACCATCTTCATTTGATTTGCTTGAATACTATTTGTATCAGCACTGGTCATCTTAAATGAAATAAGAGTTGCGAGGATAACAAGAACAATGAATATTATATAATGATATTGTCCCATTTTAAACGCAGTAAGCGGAGTTAACCCTAAATTGATACCAAAGAATGTTTCTTCTAAAACAACAGGTAATCTATATAAAGCTTCATAAAAGGCAAAGAACAAAGGAATTTGAATGATAGCAAATATACAACCAGAAGCTGGATTAATATTATTTTCTTTATATACTTTCATCAATTCTTGAGCTTTAATCATTTGTGATTCTTTATCGTTTCGATTACGATATTTTTCTTCAACACGATCAATTTTACTTTTTGCCTTTTTCATGTTTTCTGATTGCATTGCTGTTTTTCTAGTAATTGGATATAAAACTAATCGGATTAGAATTGTTACTAAAATAATTGACCAACCATAATTTTTAGTAAATTGGCCGATTTTAATAATTAGCCATGATAAACTTTTTACAAAAACGGTTGTCCATAATCCATCGTTTGTTTTACTCATAATAGAAAAACTAGAACATTCAGTTACATCTTCGATATTAAACAAATCGTTAATTTGATTAATTCTTTCGGTATAATCTGTTTCAGTAATTTCGTTGTTTTCAAATTTTTGTTTTTCTTGATCTAAATATGTTCCTTTAACTTTATTAAATTGAATACTAGTGTTTTCAGTTTTACATAAAATATTATCGACCATCTTTTGACCGTTTTCAGTGTCAACAATAATTGTTTTGTCGTATTTTTTATAATTAGTACATCCTGTTAATACTAAAAATAATAACATTACCATAATTATTTTTTTAATTTTGTTCATTTATTTTCTCCTTAACTAAATTGAGATCATTCAATATTTTTAAAAGTGCTTTTTCTTTTTCTTCATAACTTTTATTTAAAATATTTCTATTTACTATTATAATACAATTAAAATTGTTTTGATAGTCTTTTTTAGCAACAATATTTTTTAATTGCCTTTTTATTTTATTTCTTGTAACCGCGTTTCCTATTTTTTTTCCAACAGAAAATCCAAAATAATAATTATTTTCTTTTATATTTTCTACATAAATAATAAAACAATCAAATTTATATCCCTTTTTTTTGCTTATAATTCTTTGAAAATCGGCATTTTTCTTTAATATATGTTTTTTATTCATCATTCACCTTACTTTATATCTAATAATATAAATACCACTGTATTGACAGTGGTATATTTTTTAATTAGACAGTTTTTTACGGCCTTTACGGCGACGATTGTTTATTATACCAGTTTTAATACGTGCCAAAAACCCCGTTTTTTTACTTTTTTTTCTATTGTTTGGTTGAAAAGTTCTCTTCATTTTTTAATTCCACCTCCAAAGCTAATAATCTATTTAATTATATATTTAAAACTCTCGTTTGTCAAACATATTTTTATTATTTATTATATGTTTGTTGGAAGTTGTAAATTATTCAATTAAATAAAAACCAGATTAAAGAAGGATTTAGCAATAACAACTTATAATTTATCTTAATAATACAAATATATATAATTAGCCTAAATTAGTTTAATTAACATTATCGATTAATTGTGTTTTAATGAACAAGTACGACGCGAGCAGAATGCTTTGAATCGTCATTATTATAAATTTTTCCTCCTGTACCATGAGTACGGAAAACACCAGCTGTATAAGTAGAGTTATAAGAGCCTCCTCTCATTAACCATGAGAATTGTTCTGTTGAACTTGAGTGAATAAAATATGATGAATCCTTATACCAACCAGCGCCTCCAGCAGATCCGTACTTTATTAATGTTTCCTTTGTTGCATCACCTAATTTTCCTCGACTATGAGTAATATTTCCACTCTCTTTTTGTTCATCGTATGTATAAAAATCATAATACTTGCTTTCTGGGGTTATCAAAAACCCTGAAGAACTTGGATAAAATTCATTATTTTCTGTAACCATATTTCCCATGACATATTCCCATGATCCGCCACTCATATCATATATTCCATAAGTATTTCCTGTTGTACTGGCAAGCTGACCTAAGGGCTTCTCATATGTATAAGTTCCACTTGGACTATATTCTCCATCTGCATTTGAAGGTAGACCTAAACTTCTTCCTGTATAACAATCGCTACTATCGTTTTTAGCCATTTCTTTGCATATTCCATTTGCACATCTTCCATATTTTGACTGCGTTAAATAAGCTACTGCTCCCCATTCCATATTCTTCATCATATGACTATCGACATTCATTCCATAATTATTTGATATATGTTGAATTGATTCGTAAAACGTTGCTATTTGGGCCTTTTGCCAACTTCTGACATTCGGTTTTATTGTTATTGGTAATATTTTGTCACACGATTCAATAGTTTGATTAGTATTACATATCGTATCTGTTGTTGATGTTTCAAACTTTCCTACCCATATTCCTGTTAATTCATTCCCATTACATATACCATTAGTTCGATGTCCAAAACAAAAAGTGGGATGTGAATAAGTACTTGTCCCATTTTCAACATTTCTATTACTACTATCAGTGCATATTTCACTTATTAAATTATCACTGCTATCCGTTTGATTTAAATCATCATTACAA
>CAZIFR010000004.1:0-9037 GCA_964539185.1 uncultured Muribaculaceae bacterium
TTTATATCTAATTGAATTTTAGCTAGTTCAACATTTAAAGCTTTTTGTTTTTCTGCTAATTGTATTTTCTTATCATTCAACTCTTGAGTTCTTTGATTGTTTAATTCAATATTTTTTACACTTTCATCAATTAAATTTTTATTATATACCGTCAGTTGTTCGGAAACAGCTATTCGGTAGATAAAATCCGTAAAATCTTTAGCCCCATAAGCATATTGTAGATATGCCGATTCACCACTTTCAATTTGGGTAAAAGATAAAATTTCTTTTATTTCGGCTTCTGTTTCTTGAATTTTTTCATTTAGAAGCTCAATCTCTGTATTTAAATTATCAATATCAAGTCCGATTTGTCCAATTTGTTGACTCGTCGACTTAATATTACTTTTAACTTTTTCCTGTTCAGCTTCAGACAATTTTTGTTTTTCTTTAGCTTCGGCATAATTTTGTTCAAATGCTTTTAACTCACTTTTTAAATCACCTAACGTTTTTGCTTGCACAGTTGAAACAAAAAAATTAGAAATAATTAAACATATTATTAGACCAATATAAATATTTTTTTTCAATGACAACACCTCTATCACACTAACAACATTATAGCATATTATATTTAAAATTTATAATTAAAATAATAATTGGTAATCTTTTCCTGTCCTAAAGATGTCAACTCCCCATGACCAGGATACACTAAAATATCATCAGAATATTTTTTAATTTTGACTATGGATTGAACCATATCTTCATAATTAGAATTCTCTAAATCAATCCGACCAATACAATCTTTAAACAAAAAATCACCTGTAAACATGATTTTATCATCTTTAAAATAAATTGTTATACAAGTATCATGGTGTCCTTTTGTATAAATAACTTCAAAAGTAAACAAGCCAATTATAACTTCGCCTTCTTCTAAATTATTTATATCATATGTAGGTATTTGATAATGATTTTTGATTTCTTCTAAAGCTCCAATATGATCAAAATGATTATGCGTTATTATAATAGCAACAGGCTTTAAATTACCAATCTCTTTTATTATTTTTAAAGCCTCATCACCCGGATCAATTATTATACATTTATCATTTTTACTGATAATATAACAATTAGTTTCTAAAGATCCTACCGGAACTATTTTAATTTTCATTTTTCCTCCAAAATATTAGCAACTGGACCATAAGTTTTACGATAACCTTCTATCAAACCATATTTATTAATAGCGTTAAGATGTTTTTTGGTCGGATATCCTTTATGGGTTTTAAATCCATATAAAGGATATTTTTGATCTAAAGCTATCATCATTCTATCTCTAGTTACTTTTGCAATAACACTAGCAGCTGCAATACTAATACTTTTACTATCACCTTTAATAATACTTGTGGTATTGATATCTAATTCCAAGGGCATGGCATCAATTAAAACATGTTCTAAAGGAATCTGTTTTCTAACCTCATCAATAGCTATAATCATAGCTTCTTTTGAAGCTTGATAAATATTTATTTCATCGATTCGTTCTGGAGTTACAATTCCTATTCCATATGATAGACAATTGTTAACGATATAATCATAAAAGATATCTCTTTTTTTCTCCGTTAGTTTTTTAGAATCAGTTAATCCATCTAAAATAAAGTTTTTAGGAAGTACAACACAAGCTGCAACAACAGGACCTATTAAGGGTCCCCTACCAACTTCATCAACCCCACCTATATATTTAACATTATTATTATATAGTTCATTTTCATACTGATATAAATTAATCATCTAGTTCCGCCGCCAGAACCTCCACCAAATGAGCCTCCGCCTCCACCAAAGGAAGAAAAGCCACCGCCACCACCAGTATAATTACTAGCAGCAGCATGTTTAGCCGATTCAGCAGCACTCATTCCACTTGAAGTCATTATATTAATCATGTGAATATTAGTTATGATAGTGTCAAAATTTCCATCATAATATTCAACCATATTAGGTATAATATTTTTAAACTCTTCAGCAACTTTATCAGCAATGCCAAAAATTTGAGCATTAATTAAATATTCTTTCCACAACTTAACTTCAATCGCTTTTTTATCATCAATATTAGAAAATTCTTCTAAAAATTTCTTTAGTCCTAGAATTTGTAAACCTTCTTCTTTTAAACTGCTTTTAACAATATAACCATTTGAAAGTCCTAGAAAAGAAGTTTTCCTCTCTAAATGACCTTCAGTAATTAACTGATTATTTTGATCAGTTTCAATCGTCGTTAACCAATTAAAAAGTTTCGTATAATTATTCCGACACCAATTTTTAAGTTCATTATCTTCTAAAATATTATCTTTACTCGCTTTTACCATCATATCATAAAGTTTTTGCTCATAATTATTATCAAATTGTTCTATTTTCTTTAAATCTATACCAATTCGGTTTTTTTTCAAAAACTTATCCGGTAAATTGATAATCACAATTTGATCAAATAAAATCCATTTTAATAAAATAGCTCCAATAATATTTGAATCATTATTACTAGCATATATTTTAGTTAAGGTGTTAATTCTAAAAAGATCATTATTCGTAGGAAGATCTCTAAAATTTTGAATTTCATTTTTTTTAATTTTATCTTCACTTTGAACAAAAATATATTTAGACCGTTTCGTACTATGACCATTTACTTGACTAATTATAGCCAAAATAGAAATGGCCAAAAACGGTAAAGCAGATATAACACTTATGAGATTATTGAAAAAGTTTGTAAAACCATTTTCACTATTACTTGCTCCTTGTTGAGCGATGTCCAAAATATGTTCAAAATCATCATATTTATTATTAGTATAACTTATATTAAAAGTATTTAAAGGAAATTTAACTAAAACAACAGCATAATGGGCTTTTTTAAATTTATCATCTTTATTAGATAATTCAATTTTGCCATCTTTAACATAGGCATAACCCTCATAACCATAGCCCCAGACATCTAATGTGTCTGAAAATTTATAAAAGCTTGTTATCGTTATATTAAAGTTATTAGGATATGGATCCATACTATCATTAACAGCTTTATAATATACAACTTGAGCATCAGTTGTATTAAATACAAAATTACTTAACGTATAACTAATAGTATAAGTATGATTTCCATAACTACTCATTCCCCAACATAGCTCTACCCCACCAGAGATATTATTAATTCCATTTTTATAAGCCTTTTCACTTAAAGAAGAATTAACATTCCAAAAGTTAATTTTCGTATAAACAGTACCATTTTCATCAACAACTTTAAAATCAGATATTCCCATATTTCCTAAAGTAGTCATTGGTTTATAAACCTCTGTCCCATTATCTAATTTCATATTCCAAACTTCCGTTACATTGGCACTACCATTTTCATTAATATAAATATTAATGTCTAAATTATATAGTTTATTAGCAGCATTAGAACTACTAATAAAGATTAAAAAGACAAACATACTAAACAAAATATAATAAACTTTTTTCATAATCCACCCACTTAAATTATATCATATTCTATAAATTTATAGAATATATAAAGGTTTGATTTAAATAATTAATTAAAATATTTTTTATTTTCTACAAAAAAAAGCATTAAATTGCTTTTTACGATATTTTTTAAACATCAATTCGATTAAATAAAAGGTCTAAATCATTAATTTTTATATCACCTTTAATAAGGTCTTCTTCCCATTTAAAGTCTTTTAAATTTAACATCTTTTTAATTTTATTAGCTGTTTGAGGCATAAAAGGATTTAATAAATTAGATAAATTAGCCATCATATAAACACATGTATAAGTTATGTTATTGAATGCTTCAATATCATTTTTTACTTTAATCCACGGTTCATTTTCATCATAATATTTATTACCTAAACTAGCATAATTAACAATTGTTTCAATAGCTGTTCGAAGTTCTCCTTGTTCAATTAATAATCCAACATTTTGATATAGTTCTTTAGTTTTATTAATAATATCATTATCGATAGTTCCCTCTTTAATTATCCCATCAAACTTTTTATTAATAAAAGATAGATTACGATTAACAAAGTTACCAATAACCCCCACTAAAAATTTATTATGAGCATTTACTAAATCAGTTTTCGTAAAGTTAATATCCTTTTTCTCTGGACCATTAGCTATCATATAATATCGTACTGTATCTTTACTATAAATATTATATAACTCATCCATCGTAATTAAATTACCCTTACTTTTACTCATTTTTTCATCGTTCATATTAACATATTCACAAGAAATTATTCTCTTTGGTAACTGGTATTTAGGATTAATAGCATGTAATAATGCTGGATAAATAATGGTATGAAAAGTAATGTTATCTTTACCATGAATAAAATAACTAACTAAATTTTCATTATCGCTAACAAATTCATCAAAATTAATTCCTCTTTTGTTAGCAACCACATTAGCGGCTGTTAAATAACCTAAAACAGCTTCAATCCAAACATAAATTTTTTTATCTTCATACCCATCTACTGGAACATCAACCCCCCAATCAAGTTGTCTTGTTGCAGCTCGATCAATAAGCCCTAAAGTTAAATATTTTTTAGTTTCATTAACAGCATTTTTCCGCCAATTATGTTCATTTTCTAAAACTAGTTTTTCTAACACCTTTTGAAAGCTAGATAATTTTAAATCAGTTTTATTATCACATACTTTACAATGTTTATCTTTTAATTCTTTTACATTAATAATAGTTAAACAATGATCACATTGTTCCCCCATCGCTGATGAGCCACAATGAGGACAAATGCCTATAATTTCTCTATCCGATAAAAAGGTATTACAATTAGAACAGTAATCTTCCTCTTCTTCTTTTTCATAAATATATCCATGATCAACAATCGTTTTAAAATATTCTTGAACTTTTTTCTTATGTTCTTCTTCCATTGTTGCTGTATATAAATCATAAGAAAAATCCAGTTGATTGAAACTATTAATAAATTCATGATGATATTTATTAGCTATATCAATTGGTTTAATATTTTCCTTTTTAGCTCGTACTGTAATAGGTGTTCCATGTGAATCAGTACCTGACACATATATAACGTTATCACCACAGCCCCGATAATATCTTGCAATAATATCGGCTGGAAGTAAAGCCGCTAAATGACCAATATGCAGTGAATTATTACCATATGGCCATGCTCCTCCAATTAAAATATTTTTCATTAAAAACTCCTCTCTTTATCTACATTTCTTTTATTATATTTTATATTTTGAATAATAAATGTCGCTACTTTCATTTCTAAATTTAACACTTTATTTAACACAGTAAAATTCATCTGATTTCTCCTCGTTTTATAAATAAACCTTATCATAAACTTATTATCTATTTAATTTCAATTCTTCTGTTTTTAATAAAATAATTTTATTATCATTAATTATTTTTAATAATTCTTTATCTTTTGGAATTTCATTTAAATATCTAACTTGATAAATTCCATCATTTGTTTCAACCCTAGCATCTTTTGTTTCACAAAGAATTATTCCTATTGTATTGTTAAATTTATCTTTTTTCATATGAATATTAAAATAATTAATATACATTTGCATTTGAAAAATATCTCGGTTAGTGACTTTGTTTATTTTTAAATCAACTAAAATATAAGAATTAATATCATTATCAAAGAAAACCAAATCAACTTTATGAATAAGTCCTTTAATATTAATTTTATATTGAGATTCAAAGAACATGACGTGATCCCCAATTTTTCTTTTAAAATCAGATATATTATTTAATATCTCTTTTTCTAATTCTTTTTCACTTCGCTTTTTATTATCAATGTGCAAAATAATAGGATCCTTCAAATTTTTCTCTATATCATTTTTTAATTTACCTTTTCGTTGATTAATAATGGTTCTTTCAAATGACTTAGATTTAATAATATTTATGAGTTCATCTTTAGTTAAATTTTTATTTTCGACTTCATTCAAATAAAAATGAATAGTTGCAATATCTTTAAATTTTAATAATTCTCTTATATGAGACCAATTAATACTCTTGAATTTAGTACCTAAGTACCAATTTTCATCAGATTTTGAACCTAGGTTCAAAATTGGAAAAAGTTCATAGAACCTAATTGAATGATATATATTTCTCAAATTAAAATTTTTTCCATATTTTATATATAGTTCTTCACTAAATTTTTTTATTACTTCACTACCATAATTTGAATTATATTCACTACGATAATCATTAACTGATTTACCAATGGACCAATAAAGATTTATTAATTCATAATTAATTTTAGTAATGGTTTTATTTATTAATATGTCAGCTCTTTCAACTAATTCTGTTACATCTTTTTCCACTATTTCATTATATTGTTCTATTTTATTCATAATTTTTCCTCCATATCTATTTTGTTAATCACTTATATTGTTTTTTCATACTTTAAACAATTGTAATTAACTAATAATATATGGTTGAATTTATTTTAAAATAACAACACTATCCTAATCTTTTATAACAATATTAACTAATTTTTTAGGTATTGTTATTATTTTAATAATCTCTTTATTTTCTATATGTTTTCTCACATTATCAATCTCTTTAGATAAAGATTCCATTTCCTCTTGCGTAGTATTCATATCCACTTCTATTTTTCCACGAACTTTTCCATTTACTTGAACCACCATTTCATATGTTTCTTCTAAGGTTTTACGTAAATCATATGATGGCCATTTTTCATAAGCAATTGTTTCTCTATTACCTAAACAACTCCATAACTCTTCAGTTATAAAAGGAGCAACTGGATTAAGTAACTTTAAAAAGTTTAAAGCGTATTCTAAAGGAAATATGTCTTCTTTATAAACAGCATTTACAAAAATCATCATTTGACTAATTGCCGTATTAAAGTTTAATGTTTCATAATCTTCAGTCACTTTTTTAACGGTTTGATGATAAACCTTCTCTAAATTATTATTGTCCATATCTTTTATTTTATCACTTGTATATAATCGATATACACGATCTAGGAATTTAGAAGTTCCTAAAACTGCTTGTTCGTTCCAAGGTTTACTGGCTTCTAAAGGTCCCATAAACATCTCATAAAGTCTTAATGTATCTGCTCCATATTTTTTAATAATATCATCAGGATTAACAACATTACCTCGACTTTTACTCATCTTTTCATTATTTGATCCTAAAATCATTCCTTGATGAACTAATTTTTTAAAAGGTTCTTCAACAGGAACAATTCCTTTATCATATAAATAATTATTCCACATCCTTGAATATAATAAGTGTCCAACGGCATGTTCAGACCCACCAACATATAAATCAACTGGTAGCCAGTGTTTTAATAATTCTTTATTAGCAATTTCATTCTCATTATCAGGATCCATATATCTTAAAAAATACCAACTTGACCCAGCTGAACCAGGCATTGTCGATGTTTCTCTTTTACCATGATATCCATCATATTCAACATTAACCCAATTCTTAGCTTTTTCTAAAGGTGATTTCCCATCTTTGGATGGACGGTAATCAGTTAGTGGCGGAAGTACTAATGGCAAATCTTTATCTTCTAAAGCTACTCGTTTACTTTTTCCTAAATGAATAATAGGAATTGGTTCTCCCCAATATCGTTGTCGGGCAAAAATCCAGTCTCTTAAACGATAACTAATTTGTTTACTACCAATTTTATTTGCTTCTAACCAATCAATCATTTTATTAGTAGCATCTTCTTGATTTAAGCCATTAATAAAATCAGAATTAATATGAATTCCGTCTCCAATATAAGCAGTATCGTTAATTAAAGTTTGAAATAAAGTTTGATGTCCTTCATCTTTAACTTCATCACATATTGTTTTACTATCTACCCATTCAATATCAAAAACTTCATCTTTTTCTAATTGTTGGCGTTCTTGTTTATAGTCATCTAATCTAAACAGTAACCCTGTCATTTCTACATTATAAGCAATATCTTTGTTATAAGCATAATAATGATGGTTAATAGGAAAGCTTTCTTTAATAAACTCAACATTTTGATATCCAGTTTCTTCTTTTATTTCTCGTAAAGCACACTCTAAAACAGTCTCGTTTTCTTTAACTGAGCCCCCAATAAATAAACGCCCGCCCTTTTTCTTCCAATTTAAAGTTAAGTACTTATCTTTTACTTCATCATATATAACAGCAATAATACTTTTCTTTTGTTTTTCAAATTCTTTTATCTCACCAGTAACTTTAGCAATGACTGGAATAATATCTAACTGAAATTTTTGAGCAAATTCATAATCCCTTTCATCATGAGCCGGAACGGCCATAATGGCACCTGTTCCGTAATTAGCTAATACGTAATCAGAAATCCAAATAGGAATTTTACGATTATTGACAGGATTTATAGCATAAGCCCCCGTAAAAACACCCGTTTTTTCTTTATTAAGTTCAGTTCGTTCAAACTCTGATTTATTAGCACAAAACTGCTTGTAAGTCTCTACTGTATCTTTATATTCTTTCGTAGTAATAGCCTCAACAAACTCATGCTCGGGTGCCATTACACAATAAGTTGCTCCAAATAAAGTATCACATCTTGTTGTAAAAACGGTAAATGATAAATCATGATCAGCAATTTTAAATAAGACATGAGCTCCAATTGATTTTCCAATCCAATTTTTTTGCATTTCTTTAGTTGATTCTGGCCAGTCCAAATGATCTAAGTTATCTAATAATCTATCAGCATATTTAGGAATATCAATAACCCATTGCTTCATGTTTTTACGAATAACAGGATATCCTCCTCGTTCACTTTTACCATCAATTATTTCATCATTGGCTAAAACAGTTCCTAATTCTGGACACCAGTTAACTGGCATATCAATGTATTTGACCAAACCATCTAAAAATAATTGCTTAAATATCCATTGCGTCCATTTATAGTATTGCGGATCACACGTCGATACACATTTACTCCAATCAAAAGAAAATCCTAACATCTTAAGTTGTTTAGTAAATGTTTTAATATTCTTTAAAGTAAACTCTTCGGGATGATTACCTGTATTAATGGCGTATTGTTCAGCAGGTAGTCCGAAAGCA
>CAZIFR010000004.1:9047-20306 GCA_964539185.1 uncultured Muribaculaceae bacterium
TGACCGACATGAAGTCCCTGACCAGAAGGATAAGGAAACATATCTAAAACGTAATACTTTGGTTTACTAAAATCCCATACATCAGTTTTAAAAATTTCCTTTTCTTCCCAATATTTAAGCCATTTTTTTTCTATTTTTCTAATATCATACATATTACTTACCTTCCTTTTTATAATAATTTCCAATTAAAGAATAACAAATTAACATTAATGGTATTAAAACAACTAATCCAATTAACATTCCAAGCAAAAAACGATCGGTTAAAAAGGTAAACGTAAAAGCAACTGATACTATAAAAGAGTTAGTAATTGAAATGGTTTGCATAAACTGATTTATATTTATCTTGTTCACATCTAAATTATATCTTTTAACAAAATACATTACTTGATTACTTTGTAAAAATTTAGATGTCTTCTTTTTTCGAATAATAACCGTTAATAAATAAAATAAATAAACTAAACTAAAACTAATTAAAAAAATCACCATATATTTCATAAGCAGTCCCTCCAATATATGAATATTATATTATATTTTATTAATAAATACAAGGATATTTACTAATAACCAAAGAAAAAAATTGATTTATTAATCAATTTTTTATTTCAATTCCGCCACAAACTATAGTATAATTGATAATCAACTCACATTTACTATCTTTAGGATTAGTTTTATTATCAATTCCCCCTAAAATAGGAACCCCATTTAATGTTACTTTAACATCGGTAGGAACAACAATGTCAATCCCTCCAAAGATAGCTGTCATATTAATTGTTTTAACTTTATCTTTAAATTTAACTTTACTTAAATCTAATTCAATAGCACCAAAGATAGCCATCATTTCATCACCAATATAATCTTCGTCTTCCATTTTTTCTTCAATTCCAGAAAAAATAGCAATATACTTCTGACCATCTCTTTTACGATAAGAAGTATAATTCATTATAAATGTTAATCCTAGTACAATTAATATTACTGGAGCTAGTGTTTTGTTTATAAAACTTTGATAAATAAGTCCTAATTCTTTAAATAGATACAACTCACCTACTAAAATTAATATAATAAAGAAGAAATCAAACCTTCTTCTATCTGCTAGTCCAACAGCTCCAATAACAATAAAACCTAGTGTCCAAAGATAGTTCCAAATATTATCTAATACTATTAAGTTAAAATTAGATAACAAAAATAAAATTCCTACAACAATAATAATAAACCCAATTATTTTTTCATAAATCCCTCCATTATATTTGACTCACATATTCTAATAATTTTAAGAATAGTTTAATAAACTTTCTTTCTAAACCTTTATTTCCTAATTTACGAATCGCAATTCTTTTCTTCTTGATTGGTAAATCACTAAATAAAATAGCATCAATTTTTTCTTTCATTAACGTTTCAATTTGTAAATCATCGACAATTCCCTCAATATCATTATTGATTAAATGAATGGCATCGATTTCGATATCTTTACCCTTACAATTAACGGTTAATTGATTAATTGATTTAACATTGGAAATTTCAACTATAAAATCATTCCCTTTAACATAGTTATTCGATTTAATCTCACTACGATTCTCATGAACGATAACGTCATTAGCTTTTTTAGTATTACGAAAGACCAATTTATAATTACGATAATCAGGAACAATTCCACTTTTTCCTTCTAAAGCTCTTATAATAACCGTATAGTTATTTGGTAAATAATTGTATTCTATTTTAGATAATAGATAAAATCCTTTTAAATGTAAATCACTAAGACCATCATCTTCATATAACAAATATTCATTATTAACTCCTGGAAAAAAATGAATTTCCATATCTTTAGGTGGTGTTGTATCATTAATATTGTCGTTTGTTCCCATTGGTATAATACTTCCTGCTTTGGCGAAGACTGGATAATGTTGATCTTTATAAAATGAAACATATTCTTTATTTCCTGGAAACTTTTTACCCGTTGTAAATTCATACCATAATCCCTCTGGAATAAAGAATCGATGAACCACTCGATTCATAACGTAATCTTTTTTATTTATAATCGGTGAAACAAATAATTGACTACCAAAATAATATTCATTTCGGTAAATTAAATCATCATACATTTCCAAAGCTGTATAATAAAGTGGTTTAATAATTGGATGACCATCCTTATGATATTTGTATGCTTCACTATATAAATAGGGAATTAATTTATGTCTTAACTGAAGATAATCAGAAACAATATTTAACGTTTTTATATTCCATCGCCAAGGTTCTCTTTTATAATATTTACCATTATCCGATCCAAATTTAAAAATAGGTGAAAAGGTTCCTAACTGAACATATCTAATATATAATTCACTATCTTCAATTCCTTTATAATATCCTCCAATATCATGACTCCACCAAGATAGACCAATATTAGCCGCATTGGAATTAAAAAATGGTATTTGTTTTAATGAATCCCAACTAACAATCGATTTTCCCGAATATAAAACTGGATAGCGATGTTGAGCAATTTTGGCGTTATATCCAAAAACCATCGGTCTTCTCTCGTAATTTCTAAACATATCATTAAATTGATAATGTTTTAATAAATATAAATGAGAATCAGCTGTATCAAGCCAGTAAAAATCAACTTCTAAAGCATCTAAAGGATGAATATATAATTTTAAATAAACATCAATCCATTTAGGATCAAGAACATTATAAGGAATTACTCCCTTTTCATCAGGATTTAAATACTTAATAGCTTGAGAATAATACTCATCGATATCATATAAACCTTCAGTTGGGTCGATATTTAAACCAACTCTAATTCCTTTAGAATGTAAATACGAAATCATTTCATATGGAGCTTTAAAGGATTCTTTATTAAAGGTAAATCCTGTTTTTAAATGTTTCTTATTATCATACGTTCGAACATGCCAATCTTTATCTAATAAAATAATCGATAACGGAATTTCATATGTTTCAAAATTAGAAATTAATTCTTTTAATGTTAAATCATTATAATTGTCATTGCGACTCCACCAATTACCTAAAGCATATCTTGGAATTAAAGCTGGATATCCAGTTAAAGTAAAGTAATCTTTTAAACAACTATAAAAATCTTTTAAATAAACAAATAAATAAATATCAATTCCATTATTATCTCTTGGTTTTATTGTATTATTTTCTAATACAATATTACCTTTAGAATCATCAATCGAAACAAAACCATCTAACGAATATAAACTTTTACTTTCGATTACTTTGCCATTTTCTAGTTTTTCTGAAGTCGGATAGTTCTTAGCCTCAACATGATTATAATACCATGTCTTATCTGTTCCATTAATCTTAACATCTAAA
This sequence comes from uncultured Muribaculaceae bacterium, assembly GCA_964539185.1. Classification (GTDB taxonomy): domain Bacteria; phylum Bacillota_I; class Bacilli_A; order RF39; family UBA660; genus Faecisoma. The sequence goes on from CAZIFR010000004.1 coordinate 12,372, forward strand.
ATTTTATTAGAAGTTATTTTTTTATCTTTTGTATAATGTAGTTCAAAATATTTAGTTGCAATCGTTAAATAGTTTTTATCTTCTTTAATATTAAAAGCAGGTTTAGGGAAGTTCCGATTAACAACCAATTCAGTTGGTTCATCTACAAAATGACCATTTTCACTATATTCGATTCTAATTAATCGTTCACTTAAAATAGTAAAACGATAAGTATTACCTTTTATAATACAACTAGGATCAGGTTTTAACTTATTGTAATCAATTTTAAAATGATCACCTAAATTATACATAAAATCACCTCCTATAATTGTTCGATTTTCATAAAATTAGTATGCTTTACTTTTCTAAAAGGATACCCTCCAGTAATAATAACATTATCTTGTGGTTGTAAATTCAAACCTTCAATAGCAATTTTTTTTGATTTTTCAATTATCGAATCTAACGTTTTTAAATCATCGATTAAAACTGGATAAACTCCAAAATGTAAACTAAGTGATTTAATCGTATTCATATTCGGACTTATTGCAACAATTGGACAAGAAGGCCTAAAACGACTTATCTTCTTAGCCGTTGAACCACTAATTGTCGGTGCAAAAATAGCTTTACATTGTAATCTAACTGCACTTCCTGCAACACTATAAGCTAAAACCCCGGTTGTATCATTACTTTCCGTTTTAGAAGCTTGATCCATTAAATGTAAATAATCAATATCTTTCTCAGCCGAAGCCAAAACTTTCTCCATCATTTTTATTGTCTCAATCGGATATTTACCAATTGTTGTTTCACCACATAACATAACTGCATCAGTTCCATCTAAAACAGCATTAGCAATATCACTTACTTCAGCTCTTGTTGGGTGGTCGTTTTTTTCCATTGTCGACATTAACTCAGTAGCAACTATACTTACTTTACCAGCAATATGACATTGTGTAATGATTTTCTTTTGAATACCTGGAATTTTTTCCATTGGCACTTCAACTCCTAAATCACCTCTAGCAATCATAATCCCATCACTAACTCTAGTAATATTATTAATATCATTAACAGCACTAGCATTTTCAATTTTAGCTATCAAATCGATATGATTATTACCTAAATTAATTAAAAGATCATTAACTTCTAAAACATTTTCATAAGTAGATACAAATGATAAAGCTAAAAAATCAACATTTAACTCATGAGCTAATTTAATAGCTCTGATATCATCACTACTTAAATAAGGTCGTCTTAAAGTTGTGTTAATCACATTAATACTTTTGTTATTAGATATTATCCCTTCTTTAATTACCCGACATAGGATATAATCGCAACCTTTTTCGACAACTTCAAATTGAATAACTCCATCATCTACTTTTAAAATAGTATGATAATCAACATCATTAATTAAATCTGGATAATCCGTTGAAAATTTTGTACAATCACCTAATACTTCTTCCGTCATAATTCTAATTTTGTCATCTTTCTTAAAAAAAGCTTGTCCATTTACAAACTTACCAACTCTAACTAATGGTCCTTTTATATCCAACATAATAGCTGCATATGTGTTTAATTCTTTATTAATCTCACTCACCTTATCAACTATTTCTCGACAAAAAGAAGAAGAAGCGTGACTCATATTAATTCTAATCACATCAGCACCGTTTATAATTAATGATTCTAACATTTCCTTACTTGCTGTTGCTGGACCAACAGTTGCAACAATTTTTGTTTTATTCATTACTTTACCACCTTTATATTCTATAATAATTATATGTCAAATGAACAATTAAGTCAAGAAAATTAAAAGTATAATTAATTATAATGTGTGCCCCACCTGGTAGACATTGATAAAAAAGAGAAAAGTTAATTTTCTCTGGTTAATTTTCTCTTTTTTTTACCATCGTCTTATCCATCTCTAAAGTTAACACTATTTTATCGTTAATAATACTCTGTTCTGGTATATTTTGCGTTACAACATTACCATTACCATTAATTTCATATTTTAAATTCATTAAATTCAATAATGATATTGCTTCTATTCTCGTATAACCAATTAAATTAGGCATCTTGATATTACCATTAGTTAATAAAAACACTTTATCATTAGTCACGACTGTTGAACTAGCTAATGGATATTGATCAATAATTTTATTACCCTCACCTATCTTGATAACATCTAAACCATTTTTCTTTAAAATTTCACTAATACTTTCAATATCTTTATTAAGATATGAATCTAAAGTGTATTTACTAACGCTTTGATCATTACTGTCGCTTTTAACTAAACCTAAATATTTACCAACTGATTCAATAACTGATTTAGAAGCTTTAACTAAAGATTGACTTCCACCTTTATTAGGTCTTTTAACGGAAGCAAAGATAATTATTTCAGGATCTTCTTTAGGAAACATTCCAGCAAAAGAATAGATTTGATCATTAGAAGCTTGAGAATAAGAATTAGTTGCTTTATTATAAATTTGTGCAGTACCTGTTTTACCAATAACATCCAAACCTAAAACTTTATAATTACTCCCTGTTGAATAAACCGGATCATGAATAGTATTATACATTAAATCCTTTATATATTTAACTGTTTCAGAACTAACAACTTGTTCTGATTCGGTTACTTTCTTTTCATATGTAGTATTACCATTTTGATCAACTATTTTAGAAATAATATTAGGTTCTAAAGATTTACCATTATTAGCTATAATAGTTAAAGCTTTTAGCATTTGAATAGCTGTTATTGATATTCCTTGTCCATATGCTGCTGCTGCTACTTCAACAGGATAATTAAAAACAATAGTTCCATTTAATTCTCTTGGTAAACTAATATTAGTTTTTGATCCAAAACCATATTTCGTTAAACATGATCTTAAATCTTCTTTGGTAATATAATCTTGAACTAAATAAGATACCCCAACATTGGATGAAAGTTGAAATCCCATATCAAAAGGAATATTTCCCCACCCTACTCGATTCCAATCGTAAATTTTAACATCCCCTATCACAATATTTCCAGAAGGGTATGTATCTGAGCCAACATATGTCCCTTTTTCCATAGCACACATATAAGTAAATATTTTCATAACCGAACCTGGTTCATAAACAAATGACGTTAATGGATTTTCATAATTAGTAATATTTAAAACATTAGGATCAAAAGATGGTGATGAAGAGGATGCTAAAATATCGCCTGTCTTAGCATCCATTATATTTAATACTGCCCATTCAGGAGAATAGTCTTCTTCAACATCATTAATTGCGGCTTCAACAATTCTTTGAATATTAGAATTAATAGTTAAATAAATATTAGATCCATCTTTTGAGGGAATACGTTCTTCAGGAGTATCTGGTATTTTATAACCATATTTATCCCTCTGATAAGTGAGACTTCCATTAATTCCTTTTAAAATATCTTCAAATCCTGATTCAATTCCTAATTCTCCTATTATTATTTGATCAGTAACTGTTGTTCCATTTATTTCAGATTGAACATCTCTTCTTTTAGCATAACCTACTATATACGATGCAAAATCACCATTAGGATAATAACGTTTATAACTCTCAATAAATGATATCCCTGGTAAATCTAATTCTTCAATTTTAGTTTTAGTTAATTCAGTAATATCACGACCACCAGGACCTAATTCAACTTGATAAACATTAGAATTAAGCAAAATAGTTAAATTTTCAACCGTCATGTTTAAAATAGGAGATAATGCTTCAGCGGTTCCTTTAATATCGACAACATGTTGAATCTTAGTTGATGAACCAGTTCGCGATGCCGATAAATAAGCAATAACCGTATATGATGAAACATCAATGGCTAAAGAATTACCATCACGATCATAAATATTTCCTCTTTTAGCATATAAAGTTGTCGAATATGTATTACGATTAGAAGAAAAATCAGCCATATTAATCCCATATATATTTGGAAATAAAGATAAATAACAATATTGGATATACAAAACAACCATTAAAAAAAGAAAAAAGATGAAAACTATAATTGGTGTATTCCATTTTTTAGTTTTAATATTTTTTCTTTTCATTGTTCACCTCTTAATCGTTGACAACAATGATATTGTCATTATTATAAGCTAACCCTAAACTTTTAACAACCGCTTGAACATTGTCAAAAGAAGTTAATTCATCAACCTGCATCGTTAAGCTTTCAACACTTTTTTGTTCACTAGTAATTTCATATTTTAATTTTTCATTACTCATTTGAAAATTACCAATACTAGCTCCTAAAAATACTTTAATCATAATTGCCAGTCCAAAACAAATGAGCCCACTAAAATATAATAATTTTTCACCTTTTAAAATTTTCGTTTTCTTTTTTGCCATTCTCATCTTATCCTTTCAATAACTCTTAATTTTGCACTTCGAGCACGGTTGTTTTCATTAATTTCTTCTAAGCTTGGATTAAAACTACCAATCATTTTAAATTTGGGCTGATATTCTAGAGGAATAATTGGTAATTTTTTTAAAGCTTTTGAAACCGTACTTACTTCTTTAAATATCTCTTTACAGATTTTATCTTCCAATGAATGAAAAGTAATTACAGCTATTCTTCCATTTACATTAATCAGATCTAAAGCCGTCTTTAAACTGATTTGAAACACATTTAATTCATCATTAACTTCAATTCTAATAGCTTGAAAAACTTTTCGAGCTGGATGTCGATCATTTTTATAACTAAAGGGAACATTATTTTTAATAACTTCCACTAATTCTAAAGTAGTGTTAATCGGACGATTTTTAATAATACCTTTTGCAATACTAACAGCATATTGTTCTTCACCATATTTTTTAAAAATATCAATCAACTTATCTAAACTATAATCATTAACTACTTCATAAGCCGATAAATCTTGATTTTGATTCATTCGCATATCTAATTTAGCATCTTGATGAAAACTAAATCCGCGTTCTTTTTCATCTAATTGTGGACTGGAAACCCCTAGGTCAAAAAAAATAGCATCAACTGGATTATTTATATATTCTTTAAGATTGATAAAATTACTATTAAAAATTTTATAATTATTTCCAATTGCTTGTAATTTTTTATCACTAGTTTCAATTGCTTGCAAGTCTTGGTCAAAAGCATATAAAAACCCTTGGGGTATTTTTTTTAATATTTCACTACTGTGACCTGCATATCCTAAAGTACAATCTACCACTATACTATCTTCTTTTAAGTTTAAGTATTTAATACTTTCTTTTAACATAACACTAGTATGCATTTGTCACCTATATATTAATTGTTGGAGCAAATAAATTATCGGCTATATCAGACATACTAGCTTCATTATCCGATAAAAATTGTTCCCATCTGGTTTTATTCCATATTTCTAAACGATCATTAACGCCGATAATAATACATTCTTTTTGTAAATCAGCATATTTAACAAGTGGTGATGTAATATTAATTCTTCCTTGCTTATCAAAAGTAGTATTAACCGCTCCTGATAAAAAGAAGCGTAAATAATTTCGAGCATCTCTAGTATTAGGCAATTCTTTATATTTTTTTGCAATATTATTCCATTCAGCTAAAGGATAAATAAATAAACAACCATCCAAACCTTTAGTAACAATAAATTCCTCACCTAATTCATATCTTATTTTAGACGGAATTGTTATTCTTCCTTTATCATCAATTGTATGATGATATTCACCCATGAACATAAAATCACCCACTTTTAACCACTAGCTACCACTTATATCCACTATTTTACGCTATTAATCATTTTTTGTAAAGACTTTTTGATAATTTTACAAAAAAAAGAGGAAATTTCCTCTTTTTACAAACAAGTTCCTAAAATAATCGCTAGCAAAATATATAATACAATAATTATGACAAAATTATACGAACATTTTGTTGGAGTTGGTTTTGCTTCACAAGACATATGAACTACCCTCCTTTACCTAAATATAAGCTCCAAGTATGATTATTAAAAGAATAAATAGTACTAAAACAATTGCTGCTGAAGATATTCCGCTGTTACAACACATATTAATCATCCTCCTTTTTGTCTTTTCACATTATTGTATGGAATTTTATAATAATTGTGCTAGGTATTAAAAAAAAGATTGTTTTTTTATTTGATGTTTGTTATAATATTATAAGTGTATATTTAGAAATGATGTATACATTGTTGGAAAGGAAAAAATATGAAGAAATTTACAAAATATCTATTAATTATGCTATGTTTACCATTATTATTAGTGGGATGCAAAAACATTCCCAAACTAGAAAATGGAGAGGAAGTTATAGCCGAATTAAACGGAAAACAATTTACTGCTAGAGACTTATATGATGAAATGAAAGATGACTATGGAACAGCTTCTTTAATAAGCTTAATCGATCAATATATAACCGATCAAGAAGCAACAGATGACATAATCAGCGAAGCTAAAGAAGCAGGAAAAGCTGATTATGATTCGTATTATGCTCAAAACAAAGATGTTTGGTCAGACTTTTTAACCCGTTATGGGTTTAAAAATGATACTGATTTTGCCGATACTTTAATCAATAATTATAAACAAAGTTTAGTTGTTAAGGAGTATTTAAAAACAACTATTACTGATAAAGAAATTGAAGACTATTATAAAGAAGATATTTACGGAGAAATAACAGCACGACATATCTTGTTAATCCCTTATACTTCTGATGAAATGACAACTGAAGAAAAAAGCAAGGCGAAAGAAGAGTCTTTAAAACAAGCTAAAGAATTAATTAAAACATTAAAAGAAAGTGATAATCTAGAAGAAACATTTATTAGTTTGGCTAAAGAAAAATCTAATGATACTGGATCAGCTAGTCAAGGTGGATTAATTAGTAACTTTACTAACGAATCAGGACTAGTTAAAGAGTTTTGGGAAGCTTCTTTAAAACTTAAAACAGGTGAACTTACTAATGAACCAGTTGAATCAATTTATGGTTATCATGTTATTTATAAAGTAAGTCAAAATGAAAAGCCTGACTTAGAAACAGTTAAAGACAAAGTAATTACTTCTGTTGTAAACGAATTATTACAAGCTGATAATGCAACATATGTTTATTGGGCAGCATTAAGAGAAAAATATGGTTTAAAATTATACGATAGTACAATCGAAGATTCATATAAAGCAACTCAAAAAGGTTTTTAAAATTAAAACCCTAAACCAGTTTTAACAGGTTTAGGGTTTTATAATTTAATCTAATATATTATTAATTTCATCAGTATTAAAGCCTTTTTGATAAAGTCTTTTTTTTATCTGAAAATTTAATTCTTTATCACTATATTTATTAACAAGTTTCTTTTTTATTTTAAGATATTCCTTTTCAATTAATCCTGATTTTTCAATATTCATATCATTATAAATATCCGTTATTATATTTAAATCAAATCCTAAATTAATTAAATACTCAACTATCTTTTGTTTTAATAGATATCCCGTATAGTTAGTTGTTTTAACTTTTTTAGTAATTATTTTTTTTATTTTATTTATTATTACATCATCAGTTATCTCTAACAATAAGTTATCAATGATGTTTTCTTCAATATCATGAGATAACAATTCCTTTTTTATTTTGAGTGGCCCATCATTAGATAAACACATTCTATCAGATATATATGCTTTAGCAAATTTAATATTATTAATTAAATTTAATTGTTTTAACTTATTGATAATAATAGTTTTGCTTTTGTTATCAATATCTAACTTATCCATATAAGTATTGACTTCTTTTTCACTTCGTAGTTTATGAGCAATAAAATTAATAACTTTGTAATAGGCATCATAATATTGGTTATCAATATTAATTTTTTTTATTAAATCAAGATCAATTTGATCACGAAATAGTAAACCATTATTTAAAATAACATCTTCATAAGCATTTACTTTAAAATCATCATCCAATTTAAGACAGTATTTTCGTCCCCTTTTTTTAATACTTGTTATTTT
>CAZIFR010000005.1:0-20296 GCA_964539185.1 uncultured Muribaculaceae bacterium
CGTTGCTAAAAAAGCCAATTTACCGGAGTCTTTAATCAAAAGAGCCATCGAAATTTTAGCAATTTATGAATCAAATGAGAACAAAAGAGATATTAAAATTCAACAAGCATTACCATTAGATGAGGTAATGATACCAGAAAAGTCACCAATAGAAGAAGAAATAAAAAAGATAAATCCTTTAGAGATGACACCGATGGAAGCTATGAATTTTTTATATAATTTAAAAGAAAAAATTTAATATTTTTAAATAGAAAGAGGTTGTAACATGGAACAGTTAAATAGAAGTGAACTAAGAAAAATAACAATGACAATTCTTTATCAAATAATTGTCTATGATAAAAACAAAATCCAATATGATATAAACGACATAATCAGACAAAATTTAGAAATAGACAATGAATTTGTTAAGGATACTGTTTTTGGCGTTATAACATATAAAACAGAGATTGATAAACTAGCAAATAAGTTTATGAATAACTGGACAATCGATAGGTTAGGGAATACAGATATTGCTATTTTAAGGATGGGGATATATGAATTAATGTATACTGATACTCCCGATATTATTTGTATCAATGAAGCCATTGAACTTGCTAAATCATATAGTGATGATGATGTTTGCAAGTTAATCAATGCTGTTTTGGACAAAATTTATCACGAGAAGGTGGATCATGAATGAAAAATATTTAACGGTTAGTGTTGTTAATAAATACTTAAAACATAAACTAGATACAGATCCTTATTTACAAAATATTTTTATTAAAGGAGAGATATCCAATTGTAAAGTTCATGGAACGGGACATATTTATTTTTCCATCAAGGATGAAACTAGTAAAATAAATGCTATTATGTTTAGTGGTAACGCCCAAAAATTAAAATTTACGCCAATGGATGGCAATAAAGTGTTAATTAGTGGACGAATTAGTGTTTATGAAGCAACCGGTAATTATCAAATATATGTCGATACCATGGAAGAAGATGGTTTAGGTAATTTACATTTAGCATTTGAAAAACTAAAACAGCAATTATCATCTGAAGGTTTATTTGATGAAAAACATAAACAAGCAATCCCTAAATTTCCATCCAAAATAGGAGTTATAACAGCTAATACTGGGGCAGCGATTAAAGATATTATTTCAACAATTAAAAGACGATATCCGATTACCGAAATCATTTTGTTTCCTTGTTTAGTTCAAGGAGATAATGCTAAAGATGATATTGTTAAAAACATTAAATTAGCTGATAATTATAATTTAGATGTATTAATTGTTGGTCGTGGTGGTGGCTCAATTGAAGATTTATGGCCATTTAACGAAGAAATAGTAGCTAGGGCAATATTTGCAAGTCAAATACCTATTATCAGTGCTGTTGGACATGAAATTGACTATACCATTGCCGATTTTGTAGCTGATCTTAGAGCACCGACACCAACAGCAGCTGCTGAAATGGCTGTTCCTAATATAACTGAATTAGCTAAAATGATTGATAATTTTAGGATTAGATTAAAAGAAAGTATTTTAAAAAATTTAAATTTTAAAAAACTTTATCTGGATAGTTTAAAAAATTCCTATGTTATTAAAAATCCTCAAATAATATATGAAAATCAAAAACAAAAATTAGATTTAATTTATATTAATTTAAATAAAATAACTGTAACTAAACTTGAAAATTATAAAAAAGATTTAAATCATTTAATTAATAAACTTGATTTGTTAAGCCCATTAAATATTCTAAAAAGAGGTTATAGTTTAGTTTATAAAGATAATAAAATTATTAAAACAATTAAAAAATTAAAAGTAAATGAAATATTAAATATTAAATTATCAGATGGTAATTTAAATGTAATGATAAAGGAGATAAATAATGAAATTTGAAGAAAAAATAATTAATTTAGAAAATCTTATTAACGAATTAGAAAGCAATAACGATAATTTAGATGAGTCAATTAACAAATATACAAAAGCGATGAAATTAATTAAAGAATGTGATGAAGAATTAAAAAAAGCTGAAGAAAAGATTACAAAAATGGTTAATCCTAGTGGTGAATTAGAAGATTTTATGATAAAAGAATAATTTAATTCTTTTATTTTTTCAAAAATGTTTATAATAATATAATAATTAATAAAAAAAAAAATTTAATTCATAATAGTATTGTAGTTAGCCAACTACAAAAGGAGATGTTCTTATGACGTTAAAAAAGACATTTCTATTATTTCTTCTTTTTTTTACTGTTCCAATTGTTCATGCTTATTCTGATTACGTAATAGTCAGTGGCGAAAACATCGGAATTGAACTTAATTCTAACGGTGTTATTGTTGTAGGGTTTTATAAAGTTAATGAAAATTATATTGCCAAAGAATCTGGTCTTGAAGTAGGAGATTTAATTGTTTCAGTTGATAATGAAAAAGTTGATACCGTAATGCAACTATCTTCAAAGGTCAAACAAAGTCTAGGTAATATAAGAATTGGTTACATTAGAGATAATATAACTAATTATACTAATTTAAAACTTGATAAAGATTCGTCTAATCAATTTAAAACCGGTATTTATGTAAAAGACAGCATTTCAGGAATAGGAACACTTACGTATATCGATCCTGGCACTAATATTTTTGGTGCTTTAGGACATGAGATCGTTGATTCAACTAATGGTAAAATTTTTAATATTAAAGGTGGAAACATCTATAGATCAAAAGTTACTAATGTTGAACCTAGTACCAATGGCTCGCCTGGTGAGAAAAATGCTACTGTACTTTCTGATGAGAAAAAAGGTATTATAAAAGAAAATACTATTAAAGGGATTTTTGGGAATTATACTTATCCCATCGACAAATCCAGATTATATAAAGTAGCTAAATCCAACGAAATAAAAAAGGGTGAAGCGAAAATATTAACTGTATTAAACGGAACAAAAGTTAATGAATATTCAATTAATATTTTAAAAATTAATAGTAATATTGAAACTAAAAATATTTTATTTGAAATAACAGATGAAATCTTATTAAAAAGTACAAACGGTATTATTCAAGGGATGAGTGGTTCGCCGATAATTCAAAACAATCATATTATTGGTGCAGTAACCCATGTGGTTATCGATAATCCGCACAGAGGATACGGTATACTTATTACTAAAATGTTAGAAGAAGGAGAAAATTAGAGACTTTTTAGTCTCTTTTTGATATAATTATCTTGGTGATGGTATGAATAATGAAAAGATTATTGAAATAGAAAACAAAATAAAAAGTTTACAAGAACGAATTGCCAGTTTAGAACAAATTAATAAAAAAATTAACCAAAAGAAAAAAAGAAAAATGATTATTTCTTTAATATTAGGTATATTAATTATAATTATCAGCTATTTATCTATCAAAAACATTTATGTTCAAATTGATAGATATCTATAATAAAAAAATAATATTATAATTATTTTAGATTGTTAACAAACTAATTTTTGTTAACATTTTTTTATATAAAAATAAACCCTGCGATAGTACTTAGAACCATTATTAATAAAAAAATAATAGCTATAATCCTTTGAACCTTTTTATTCATAATTCACCTCTTGTACCTATTATAATACATTTTTAAACTTTTAGGAATATTAATTTACAAATTTAATATATTTAAACAGGTGATATGGTGAAAAAATTGGACAAACTAAAAATTAAAATAGATAAAAAATTATTAATCTTTTTACTTGTATTATTAATTGTAGGTATCATTTCGGGATCTTTATTAGTATGTATAATCAATAATAGTGATAAATTATTAGTCAAAGAATATTTAACTAATTTTGTCAGTAATACTAATAATGGCAACATTGATTATTTTTTTGCTTTAAAAAGTAATCTAACCAATACTTTAATATACGTTTTAGGTATATGGGCTTTAGGTATTTCTATTATTGGACTACCTTTAATTTTAATTATGTACTTTATGAAAGCCTTTATTTTAGGTTTTAGTATAGGTAGTATTATATATTCTTTTGGGTTTAAAGGAATATTATTTGCTATTATATATGTTTTTCCTGGTCAAATAATCACTTTGCTAGCTTTAACAATCTTAATGATCTTTGCCATTAGTTTCTTTATCAAACTAATTGAAGCTTTATTTCATAAAAAGACCATTAATTTTAAATTAACAATGAATAAATATTTACTTGTTTTACTAATTGTTTCAGTTGTATGTATATTAGCTACTTTATATGATACGTATTTAATGCCAAGGTTAGTAAAATATATTGCAGGCTTTTTGGGAAAATAAAAATGAAATAACTAGTTTTAAGATATAAGAATATGATATAATTAATTTGGTGTTAATTATGAAAACAGTTGTTATTGGTATGTCAGGTGGTGTCGATAGTAGTGTTGCAGCTTTACTATTAAAAGAACAAGGCTATAATGTTATAGGCCTTTTCATGCGTAATTGGGATTCTTCTATTAATAATGATATTTTAGGGCATAAGACCTTAACTAATGAAATATGTCCACAAGAACAAGATTATAATGATGCTTTATTAGTATGTGAAAAATTAAATATACAATTACATCGAATCGATTTTGTAAAAGAATATTGGGATTATGTTTTTACCTATTTTTTAGATGAATTAAAAAAGGGCCGAACTCCTAATCCTGATATAATGTGTAATAAATATATTAAGTTTGACTTGTTTATTAAGGAAGCTTATAAACTAGGTGCTGATTATATTGCGACAGGTCATTATGCCATAATGGAAAAGAATAAGTTATTAAAGGCTATTGACCTTAATAAAGACCAAACTTATTTTTTAAGTTTAGTTTCTAAAGAGCAATTAACAAATGTAATTTTTCCAATTGGTCATTTAAATAAAGATGAAGTAAGACAAATTGCTTTAGATAACAATTTAAATACAGCTAAAAAAAAGGATTCCACTGGAATTTGCTTTATTGGTGAACGAAATTTTACTAAATTTTTAGAAAATTATTTGCCCAATTTACCTGGTAATATAATTGACATAACAACTAACAATGTTCTAGGTAAACATATTGGATTAATGTACTATACCATTGGTCAAAGAAGAGGCTTAAATATTGGTGGCACAGAAAATCGTTTGTTTGTGGTTGGAAAAGATTTAACTAACAATATTTTATATGTATCTACTGATATTAATTATTTAATTAGTGATTCTTGTATTATTGATAATATTAATTTAATTATTGGCGAAAAGCCTACTAAATGTACAGCTAAATTTCGATATCGACAACCAGATATCGAAGTAGATTTAACTTATTTAGAAAGCAATCAAATTTTAGTAAGTTATCCGCAAGGTGTTAAATCAGTCACTCCTGGTCAAGCATGTGTTTTATATAATAAAAACCAATGTTTAGGTGGGGGTATTATAAAAGAAGTTAGAAAAAACAATCAAAAGCTATGGTATATATAGCTTTTTTAATATACTTTTACTTGACACTTGACAATTGACAAAATTGTGATAAAATGATAGTAGGAGGGTTTGAGATATGGAAAAATTAAATGAAATCTTAAGAGAAGTAGGTATTTCAAAAGTAAAATTAGCTCAATATTTAGGAGTATCACGTCAAATGGTTTATAATTATTTAGAATTTGATAACATCAATAAATGGCCGAAAGATAAAAAAGTATTACTATTAAACCTATTAGGAATTAAATCACCAGATGAATTAGATCAAATAAAAATAACCACTGATTATATTAATGAAGTTGATTTACAATTAAATAAATTTACATATAATCACAAAACAGAATCTGAAATTAATATGTTTGAAGGTTTAAATAAAAAGAAAAAAGTTATTTTTCAAGATATTGTCGATATTATTAAGGAAAAATTAGAAGATGATGAAGATAATGATGGATTTCATACGATATCTTATTTATATCATTTCTTACAATCAGTCGATAATTCTAAAGAATTAAAATATGTATTAGCTTATATATCAAAAGCTACAGGTTTTACTAAACCTATGGAATTTGTTTATAATGAAGATGAACAATTCGTTTTAGAAAGTATTTTATATTCAGCCTTTTCATTATACGAAGGTGGGGGAGCATCTAAAACTAAACTAGCTTCCTCTCACGAAAGATTTGTCGCTCAAATAGAACATAAGATTGAAGAAAAAATGAGTCGAACACTGGAACTTAACTCAATTAAAACACAAGCTATGAAAGAGTTAGGATATAATGAATTAAATGAAAATAATGCTTCAGAAGTGTTTGCTAAAATTGCTGAAATTCAATCAAGAAAAGTTACCAACTAATATTTCAAACATTATAAAGGAGTATTTATAAAAATGAAGAAAGACTTTGCTATTAATGAAGAAGATTTTGTTTTGTTTGTAGGAGATTATTACTCAAAAAAAATTAAAAAGTACATGAAGAAGATTTTTACAAACCCAAAAAAGTTAAATAAAGTAAGTGCTTTAGAACTTTGTGGTTGTGAAAAACAATCCATTCTTTTCACAGCATTTAATAATTATAGTTCTTTGAATACAGATGATATTTTTATTCATTCAAAGTATGTATTTAATAAATATACAGAAAAATTTGATGATTTATTTAATTTACATGATGATGATATTAACTACTTATTTGAAAAACTATATTTAAACTTTGGTATTGATAATCAAATTTTTATGGAAATGGCTAATGAATTATCTTTTAATTTAATATTATATGATAAAAAAAAGCAAGATTTCTTTCTTGTTAATGGTAACAATGCTGAAGATAACAAACTTTACTGTAATGTTAAAGATGACAATATAATAATAAGTAATAATTATTTTTTAATAAAAAGTCTATGCCATAATGTTTATGAATTTAAAAGCAATTGTTATTTAAAAAATAAGGAGGTTCATTTTTGGGACAACCAAAAAGAGACTATTAATGACAAAATAGCAGAAGCTGATAATAGTTTTAAGCTATTCTTCTATTTACTAAAACAAAAAATTAATTCCTGTATTCAGCAACATAAATTAGAATGTCAAATTAATGATTTTGATTTAAGTGGGTTAATAGCTGATATTATTGCTATTGTTAAACATTCTCAAAACTATAAAGTTGTATATAATACTGATTATGAAGATTTTGATGATCCAGAAACTTGTCACATAAATATTTTTGATCAAGCACAAAACAAAATAATCCAAATTCACGCTGATTATAAGAGTATGGATAGTGAAGAGGAAGAAGAAACCATTAAAACACCGCAGCATGATAATTTGTTTGTTGCCCATAAAATAATCGAAAATGCTTTTCAAATATGTATTAATAAACGAAAAACATTTATTGATGTAAGTGATTTTGTAGCTTCTATTATTCAATGTGAATATCTAAATTTAGAACTTAGAACAAAAAATGGAATTGAAATATTCGATAAGTGGTATAATAAAGATAATGAAACAACAAAATTAAAAATAAAATTAAAAACAAAATAAGTCTTATAAACGACTTATTTTTTCATATATATCTTTTAATTTGGTCTCATTACTATTATTTCTAGGGTAATAGTATTTTTTATTTTTTAATTTATCAGGTAAATATTGTTGCTTAACATAACCGTTAGCATAATTATGAGGATATAAATAATCTTTAGAGTTGGTTTTGATATGATTAGGAACATTTCCTGTATTACCGGTTCTAATATCATTCAAAGCTTCATCAATAGCTATTATAGCACTATTAGACTTAGGAGATAAACATAATTCAATAATGATATTTGCTAAAATAATTCTAGCTTCAGGAAGTCCTAATCTCTCACAAGCATTTATGGCGCTATCAACTTTAACTCCCATATTTGGATTGGCTAATCCAATATCTTCATAAGCAATAACCGTCATTCGTCTATAAATACTATCTAAATCTTCGACCTCAATTAATCTAGCTAAGTAATGAAGACTTGCATTAACATCACTTCCTCGAATTGATTTTTGAAAAGCTGATAAAACATCATAATGACCATCATCGTTTTTATCATGAAAAAATACAGGTTTACTATTAATTTCTTTTAAAATATCAAGGTTAACCTTTTTATTGTTAGTATAATAAGCTACTTCTAATAAATTATAAGCATATCTTAAATCACCACCAGATAATGTTACAATATAATCGATTGCTGTTTTATCGATAATTATGTCATTTAAAAACTCTGATTTAGTAGCTTTAACAATACCCTCATTAATATCATCATCATTTAATTCATGTAATTGAAAGATATGACAACGACTTCGAATTGCTGGATTGATCTTATGATATGGATTAGCTGTTGTAAGTCCAATTAAGGTTACAAGACCACTTTCTAAATGAGGAAGTAATAGATCTTGTTTATCCTTGTTTAAACGATGAATTTCATCCATAATAACAATGATGCCATTATTTTCTTTTGCCATAGTAATAGCTTCATCAAAGTCTTTTTTATTGTTAATAACCGCATTTAAACTAAGATATTTTAAACTTAATTCATTAACTATTGCTAAGGCAATAGTTGTCTTACCAATTCCTGGTTTACCATATAAAATCATCGAAACCAGATGTTTAGTATTAACTAAATTAGTTAATACTTTATTAGGACCAATTAAATGTTTTTGTCCAATTATATCTTTAATTTTTAAAGGACGCATTAATATAGCTAATGGATTCATAATTATCACCAATACTATTTTATCAAATATTTGGTAAAAATAATAGTATTAGATGATATAATGTTTATGGTGATTATATGACTGATTTAGAGAAAAAAATTATTGATTTTTGTGATTATTTATTAATAGATCGAAAATATAGTAATGAAACTATCAATTCTTATCAAAATGATTTAAAAAAATTTAGCACCTATATTATTAAAAATAAGTTAAATTTTAATAATATTAAGAAAAATGATATTACTAATTATTTAAAAAATTTAAAAGAAGAAAACCTATCTGTAAAATCGATAACTCATAATATTTCGAGTTTAAGAAGCTTTTATAAATTTTTAGTTATTAATGATAAGTTATCTGTTAATATTTTCGATCATGTTGAAATGCCAAAATTAAAAAAGACTTTACCACAAGTTTTATCATATGAAGAAGTATATAAACTATTAAACTTTCCTTTTAATTCTCATTACGATTATCGTAATAAAGCTATGATTGAATTAATGTATGCAACTGGACTTCGAGTTAGTGAATTAATTAATCTAAAATTAAATGATATTAATTTAAAAGACGATATTGTAAGAACATTAGGGAAGGGTCAAAAAGAGAGAATCATTCCAATCGGTGACTATGCTGTTATTTTTTTACAAGAATACTTAAATAATTATCGAAGTAAACTACTTAAAAATCATAATACTGATTACTTATTTTTAAATAATCATGGTCAAAAATTAACAAGACAAGGTTTTTATAAAATTTTAAAAGAAATAGCAACCAAACAACAAATAAAAACCCATTTTTCTCCTCATACTTTAAGACACTCCTTTGCGACCCATCTATTAGATAGGGGAGCAGACATAACTAGTATTAAAGAACTGCTAGGACACTCTAGTTTAGCAACTACCCAAATATATACTCATATTTCTAACAGTAAAATAAGAAAAGAATATGATGATTTTTTCCCTCATAATTAAAATAATTTTAATAACAATTCAATATAATTAAATATGAATAATATTCAATTTAGTTTTTTATTGACAAGTTTAGCTGGATTAGCTACTCTAATTGGTGCCTTATCGATCTTTTTAAAAGGCAATAAAAATAAAATTATTGCCAGATCACTTTTTTTTGCAGCAGGGGTTATGATAACAGTATCTTTAAGCGATTTAATTCCTGAGGCATATAAAATATTAAGTAATGTTTATATTGTAAAAATAGCCATAATCTATATTCTTATTTTTATTATAATAGGTTTTATTTTTTCAATGGGAATAGAAAAATGTGTAACTAGTGATAATAGCTTATACCGAGTAGGGATATTTTCGATGATTGCTATTATTTTACATAATATTCCTGAAGGTATTGTCACATTTGTTACAACTAATAACAATATGTCTCTAGGAATAACTCTTTCTATCGCCATAGCATTACATAACATACCAGAGGGGATAAGTATAGCCATTCCTGTTTATTATGCTACAAAGAGCCGTTTTAAGGCCATTATGTATACCTTTTTATCAGGGCTATCAGAATTTTGTGGTGCTATTATAGCGTATATTTGGTTAAGTAATATAATTAACGATAAAATTTTAGCTTTTTTATTTAGTTTTATCGCAGGAATCATGTTGTATATATCTATTTACGAACTAATTCCAACAGCCAATAACTATGATGTTAAAAGAAAATGCTTATTCATTTTATTAGGAGTAATAGTAATGATCATTAATATAATCCTTTTTAATTAAAAAGAATCAATAAATGATTCTTTTCATGGGTTTATCTTTTGGCATCAAATTCTGAACTTTTACAATCACGGCATTCATGTTCATTCATGAATTTGTTTGAAGTATTAGTTTTGTTATTTGAATTTGTCTTATTTGCTTTAAGATTTTTACTTTTCTTCATAAATTATCACCCAATAGTATTATCAACTATATATGGAGTTTTATTCAATAAATAATCATTTAATATATCTTAGTTAACATAATATACATTATCGGAAGTTGTTATATTAAAAAATATAGGACTTTTTGTTACATATTAAGAATAAATAACTCTAATCCTATTTCTTTATTTGTATTACCTATTTTAATATTATAATCTAAATCAGCTAATTGATCTAAAATCCTTAACAATTCATTTAAATCATAAGTTTTTATATTCTGAAGAGCTAATTTAACACGATATGGGTGAATACTTAATATTGAAGTAATATCTTTCTCAGTATGTCCAAGTAAATACAATTGTTTTACTTGAAATAAGATTCGTATTTGATTTGCTAATGAAACGATAATAGCAATTGGTTCTTCATTTAGTTTTAATCTTTCTTCATATAATTCAATTGCTTTAATTTTATTTTTTTTGATTATAAAATCAATTAATTTAAAATTATTTTCTTCAAATGATTTTGATGTTAATAAATCAATATCATCTTTCGTAATATTTTTATCGGTATCTTTATATGTCTTAATTTTATTGACTTCATTAAATAGGAGCGTTAAATCATCTCCTACCCTATCAACTAAATATTTAATCAAGTCATTACTCATGCTGTAATCATTTAAAAATCCTTTTACGGTGGTAACAGTATCACTAGTATTAAAATCCTTAATACAGCCCACCTTTTTGGCCAATTTCGTTATTTTTTTTCGTTCATCTAGCTTATCATTGTTAACAATAAATAATAAAATAGTATTTTCATTCAAATTATTTAAATATTTTTCTAATTCATCGATATTTTGCTCAACATTCTTATTTGTACTAGCAGTAAATATATAGGCATTATCGACAATAATTAATTTTTTTTCACTAAATAGTGACATGCTACTAGCATCATTAATGATGTGATTTAAAGATGAATTTTCTAAATTATATTTACTAATATTTAAATTATCAATATTATTTTGAGTTATTATATCCTGAATTTCTTTATTTATTAAATAATTAATATTGCCGTATAAAATATATAGCATACTTATCACCTACTCATGTATATTATTATATCATATATAATCCTTGTTTTATAAAACACTTACAAAAAAATGATGATTAAAATTTATCATCATCCTTTGTATTAAATCTTAATTTAGCAATATATTGCTACTAAAATTCATTAATTAATTACTTTCATCTTGTTATTTTTCAAAGTTATAATCTTATCATTTTTCTTAATTTTTGGATGTTATCTTCAATCTTTTTTTGTGAATTAATACTATTTTGCACTTCACTATTTAATTTGTTTTCAATAGTCTCCTCTAAAGTTACTTAAATCATTAGACTTTTCATAAGCTAAATCTATTAATTTATAAAAAAATATAATATTCTTTCATAATTTATTTTCCCTTCTATACATTAATATAATTGTTTATAAATTTTTTTAATTCTATTATCGTAAATGGTTCTTTATATAACTCATTTACTAGCCATAAACCTGATTGAACTATCTTGTCCTTAGGTGAGTATTTACCTAGCCAATTATCACTACATTTACAATCTTCACATAAGGAAACGGTACTAATTAATTTTGATTCATAAAATAGTCGTGATTCTTTATCTGGAATTTCTATAATTACAAATGATAAATTCTCTTGTATGTATTTTGAAACTAGTTTTTCAATTCCTTTTTGCTTAATAGCGTCCAACTTATCTTGATAAAGTTCTTTGTTTTTTCTTTCTTGAAAATCCACATCCCATATATCTAAGTAGGAATCATTATCTTTATTTAATATAGCTCTACCAATATTTTTTCTAAAAATACTTCGATCTTTGTTTTCATTGATAAAATGTTCTTTTAAACGATTATATAAGTTATTATTACCACTATGAGTTCCAATTCTAACAATTCTATCTAAATTATGAGCTTTTTCTCCTTTTTCAAACAGAATATAAATTCCATTTTTAAATATTTTTTCTTTATCTAATGGGAAATAGTATCTAGGTAGTTGATTAGCTATTTGATGTAATTCCTCACAAACTTTACTCATTTACTTCATCTTCTTTCAAAAACTTTAATTGTTTCCCAATTCCTAACCCAACCATAGGAATTTCATAATGATTTATATGTGGAATAATATTTTCTCTATATTTAATGCCGGTTAGAATTATAAATTTATCTTTATTTAAATCACAACACTTAGATAAATCTTTGATTACTGCTTTACTCCAAATTAGTCTTTGTTTGACAGTCATTTTATTGAGAGTAATATCATACGGCTCTATTTCTTGCTTTGGTTCCAAAAAACCATATTTTGCCGATAATATGAATACTTTATCGCATCTTTTGTTTAAATACCTAAAAGAATATTTAAATAATGTACTTTGATACATATTTGAAGCAGTTGTCTTAAAACTATTTTTTTTTGCACAACAGGCAATTAAACCAATAATCATACATTCACATACTTTCTAATATTATTTAAAAAAGCTAATTAACTTAAAAACTTATATAAATATTTTATCATATATACTGCTTTTTTATAATCCTTTTATAAAAAAAAGACCTAAGTCTTTATTTTTTAGCTTGAGTTAATGCTTGTTCAACTGATTTATACAAAGAATTAATGATAATAGTACATCCACTAACCGTATCAGTATATCCATCTTCATCTAGTGTAATTTCAGATAAACCTTGTTTTTCAATT
The DNA here is from genome assembly GCA_964539185.1 of uncultured Muribaculaceae bacterium. Classification (GTDB taxonomy): domain Bacteria; phylum Bacillota_I; class Bacilli_A; order RF39; family UBA660; genus Faecisoma. The sequence continues at coordinate 13,286 of CAZIFR010000005.1, forward strand.
ATTTTAGCTTCTAGTTTTTCTATTTGTTCATACCATTCACCAGAAGCATTGGGATTTAATGATTGCATTGCATAATCATGACCTAAAGCCTTCTTTGTTGTAACGACATCATTTTTAGTATAAGTAGAATCTAAATAAACATTACTGATCTTACCATTACTATCTACAACAATTACAGCCATAGCCGTGTTTTTTTCATTGTTGTATTCATCAGTTATATATCCAGTATAAACGCCCTCTTTATAATCTCCTTTATCAGTTACAATATCGCATCCAGCTAATAATAAACATGCACAAACAACTAAAATTATTTTTTTCATTATTGAACTCCTTCCTACAATAAAAGTATACAATATCTTTGTTAATTAATCAAGTGTTCATCATAATATTTTAACAACTGTTTACATATACTACCTACGATTATTCCTGTTGGAATGGAAAACAATAACAACCATGGTAGATAATAAAAAACAGCTGGTGTTTTTAATAGTAAAATAGCTATTAATATTTGTCCAATAGAATGAAATAACGATCCAACAATACTTACACCAATAATGGATAGATTAAAGACCTTTTTAGCCAAGCTCATCATTATAATGCTAAATAATACGCCACTTAAACTAAAGAAAAAATGATAATTAAATAAACCGTGTCTTAGAATTCCAACTAAGAAAACTCTTAAGAAACCAACATATAATGCATCTTTAAGTTTAAATTCATATAAAATAAATAAACTAACAACATTAGCTAGTCCTAACTTTAGTCCAGGAATATATCCATTAAAAATAGGAATAAAAGATTCTAATATATTTAAAACAATCGATAGTGCTAATAAAAGTGATAAGCGAGTAAATTGTTTCATTTCCATTATTTCACCTCAGTATCGATATCATTATTTTCACTTGGGATTTCAATAATAATTTTATTTGGTAAGCAAATAATTGCTTCTTTGGGTTTACTAATATAACCTTGTTTTGAGCATAAATGATATAAACTAGTTTCTTCATTAACTTTTATTTTATTATCATTAACCTGAATAACAACTTTACCATTATCCCCGATTACTTCATATATATCATTAATATTTAAATCAATAGTTAAAATTAAATCATTTTCATGATAAACTAATGCATTGTTTCCTTGTTTATCGCTTAAATAATTAAAAAATAAAAATGCAGCAATAATTAGAACAATAAAAATTAAAATCCAATCATTTTTATTCATATTTAAATCCTTCACTTTTAATTATATGATCATCATTAGTAAACCAAATAACATCGACATCAAAATTATTATTTTTAATATATTTCATTCCATCTTCAACATTCATTAAAAATAATGTTGTCGAAAGAGCATCACATACTCCACTATCAGGTCCAATAATGGTAACACTTTTTACATAATTAGCTGGCATTTTAGTTTTTGGATCTATTATATGATGATATAGTTCACCATCATATTCATAAAATCTTTCATAACTACCACTTGTGACAACACTGATATTAGCAGCATTTAAAACATAAAAGGTTTCTTTTGTTTTAAGAGGACTAGTAATTCCCATTTTGTATTCTCCTTTATGACTATTACCAACCTTAACATTACCACCAGCATTAATAATGTAGTAAGTAAGTCCCATATCTTCTAAATAACGACCCGCTAATTCGGTCACATACCCCTTAGCAATACTTCCCAAATCAACATTAATATTATTACTATTATAAAAATCAGGATAAACATTGATATCGACTTTATTTAACAAGTCAAAGGTTGGAAATGAAATAACCTCTTTTCTAAAATCATGCCAAATAGAAGTAATACCACCAATATTAATATTTAATAACTCGTTACTTTTATTATACCAATCTAAACCAAAATCAATTAATTCTTTTAATTCATTTGATATGTTTTTATAACCATGATTAAATTGATATAACTGACTATTTTCATCGTAATAATCACATAAATATTGATATTTTTGATATATTTTTTCAACACCCTCAAAGGCTTCTTTAACTTTCTTTTGGTTATTATCATATATTTTGACATTGATAACAGTATCCATATAAAAGAGATTAGTTGAATATTCCTGGTGGGAACATCCAACTATAAAAAATAATAAAATTAAAACGATTTTTTTCATACTAACACCTAATATCTATTTTAACATAAAAAAAGATAAAATTAAATAATTTCATCCTTAATATTGGGATTATTTAATACTTTTACCAATGTATCAATTTCATCCTTAGTATTATATAAATATAATGAAATACGACAAGTATTTTTAACTTTCAAATCATCTTTTAAAATCTTTGCGCAATGATTACCTGCTCGAAGACAAATATTATACTTGTTTAAATAAATAGCTAAATCTTGGGCAAAGAGGTCTTTATAATTAATAACAATAATACCACCATCAGTATTTTCATTATAAATGATAATATTTTCTATTTCCTTTAGTTTTTTAACCGCATATTTTTTTAATGAATCAATATAATTATGAATGATTTTCATTTTCATTTTATTTAAATATTTAATTGCTTCCCCAAATCCAATGATACCTGCAATATTTTGGGTTCCAGCTTCAAATAAATGCGGAATATCACTATATATTCTAATTTTATCATTAGTAAACGAAGCATTCATTCCCCCACCAAAAATAATTGGTTTAGTATTGTTTAATAACGCTTCTTTACCATATAAAACCCCTACTCCCGTTGGTCCTAACATCTTATGAGCCGAAAAAGCTAAAAAATCGATATCTAAATCTTGAACATCTGTTTTATTATGAGCAACACTTTGAGCACCATCAACTAATACTAATATATTGTGTTGATGGGCAAGTTCAATTATTTCTTTGATTGGACGAGTATCACCTATAACATTAGTCATATAAGCAATACTAATAACTTTAGTTTTATTAGTAATGCTTTTCTTAACGTTTTCTAAAGTAACGTGATAATTTTCATCTAACGGAATATAATTAATACTTAAATTTAATTGATCAGCAAGTTCAAACCATGGCAAAATATTAGATGCATGCTCACTTTTAGTTAATAAAACTTCATCATTCTCTTTTAAATTATATTTAAAATAACCAAAAACAATCTTATTAATTGCGTCCGTTGTTCCACTAGTGAAAATAATCTCTCTTTCACTATTAGCATTAATAAACTTTTTAATTAGTAGTCTTGTTTCCTCAAATTTAGCTTCAGCTTTTAAACTAATATCATAATCACCACGATGGGTATTAGCTGGAAAATTATGATAATATTCGTTCATAATATTTATGACACAATTAGGTTTTAAACTAGTGGCACTATTGTCAAAATATATAATATTATTATTTAAAACTTCAAAATCATCTCTATTCATCATATCACCCCCAATATTTTTTATACATAGTTAAAATTCTTTTTTCATGTGGAAACTTATTTATAATAAACCCTTTTAACAACAATTTTGTAACGATTTCTCGATCAAGTCCTAAACGTTGTAAATAAAAATATTCTTCATCGGTAAAGGTTCCAATTAAAGCTGAATGATTAGCTATACAGTCAAATTCATCAATTAACATAATTGGTCTTATAACACATGGAAGTTGATTTAAATTAATAATGCGGCTATTTTGTTCTACTATACAACCTTTGCTACCTTTAGTTATATTACTTGTCACATTAAATTCTAAGTTACCACTTTCATTAATACCATTTAAAATAACATTACTATTAGTTTTTTCATGGCGATGATTAATAACAACATCATATTTTTCATCACCTGCTACTACGGTTTTTAAAACATAATTTAATTTACAGTTTGGTTCCTTAAAGTTGACGATATTTCTTTCAAAAAGGTTGTCAACTTTATGTAGTTTATATAAATCCAATTGACAGTTTTCTTTTAAATTATATTTAAAATGAATTTTGGATTTCTTAAACTTCTTAACTTCCATTATATGACAATTAACATCATTATTTATCTCAATTAAAACATCTAATTTAATAGACTTTTTAATATTTAATTCTAATTTTGTTGATTTAAAAATTTTAATATTTAATTTTTTAATAATCCCATCATTATTAAATTCATAAGTTAAGTCATCATTAATTTTAGCTGTAATATCATCAGATAATACTATTTTATTCATTTCCATTATTTCCTTTTACTTTATTAGCCCTAGAAAGGTTGTTTTTAATATAATCATAACCTTTTGTTTCAATTTCCTTAACTAATGAAATATCACCTTTTAAGATAATCCGACCCTCACTTAAAATATTAATAAAATTAGGCTTTATAAAATCAAGAACTCTTTGATAATGTGTAATAATTAAAATCGAACAATTATGATTTTGATAATAATTCATTATCATTTTCCCAATTAATTTTAAACTATCAACATCTAATCCTGAGTCAATTTCATCTAAAATAATAAAACTTGGTTTTAACATATACATTTGAAGGATTTCGTTTTTCTTCCGTTCTCCACCAGAAAAACCAACATTAACACTTCGATGAATCATATCATTACTCATCTGTAAATTTTTGATATTTTTATTTAACTCTTTAATAAAATCAAAGAGTTTAAAACTATCTCCTTCTTTTAAATGAACAGCTGTTCTAAGTAAATCAGAATTAGTAACTCCTTCAATTTCTAAAGGCATTTGAACAGCTAAGAAAAGTCCTAAATTAGCTCTTTCATCGACTGATTTATCGTTTAGTATTATACCATTATATTCTATCGTTCCTTTTTCAATTTTGTAACTACTATCCCCCATAATTACTTTCGATAAAGTTGACTTACCTACTCCATTGGGTCCCATTATAGCAATTATTTCTCCTGGATTAATGATTAAATTGAAATCTTGTAGAACGATTTTATTATCAACTGAAACAGTTAAATTATTAATTTTTAATACTTTCATTTTACCACCACCAATATTATACACTAAAATCCTTTGATTTTATATATTTTACTTAAAAACTATATTAAAAACCCGTTTTTTGATATAATGATAATGGAGGTATAACATGGAATGTTTATTTTGTAAAATTGCAAACGGAAAAATACCAAGTAAGAAAATATATGAAGATAACTTAGTAATAGCCTTTTTAGACATCAATCCTGATAGTGCTGGTCACACTCTAATCATTCCTAAAAATCATTATATTGATTTAAATGATATTGATGAAAATATTTTACTTCAAATCATGAGAGTTAGTAAAATGCTTAAAATAAAATTAGAAACTAAATTAAAATGTGATGGAATGATGATTAGACAAAATAATGGTGATTTGCAAGAAATAAAACACTATCATTTACATTTAAAACCTTATTATTCGATAAAAAAAGATATAACCTTAGAAGAAGTGTATGAATTATTAAAATAATTACATTTCTTTTTTCTTTGTTTTACCTTCTAATCTGTGTTTAATTGTATTATCGACATGATTTTCATAATAATCTTCAACTTCAGCTTTTTGATTTAAATCTATTTCTTGAGTATTATAATAAAGAAATTCATTAGCTACGTAATTATACAGGGCCGTATCTTTTTTTATTTCTTCAATCATATTTAAATCATTACTTTCAACTAAAATAATTAATTTGAGAGCAAAGGGAAATATAGAATAAAATCCAATATGTGTTAAAATAAATTTTTCTCTTTTATAAATAGTACTAATCATTTGTCTAACTAATGTTTCAAAATTATTTGGATTTAATGTTGCTTTCAAAAGAATTTTATCAGCAAAATTACTTTCTTCAAATATTTTATTTTGAATATAATAGAGAATATCACAATTAGAATCAGCTGTTGTCTTTTTTTTATAATTATCTAATAAAAGCTTGATCGATTCATCTTGATAAAAATATTCTTTTTCAATACAAGTTAAAGGAGAAAACTTAGCTATAAATTTCATATCAATATTATTAGCAAATAATAAACCCTTCTCCTTAACACTTAATTCACTAAAAGTTAATGATGAAAAAACAAATCCTCTTAAAAATTCTTCATCATTTTTAATTATAGAAAGTAATTGTTCGATATATTGAATTTTCAAACACTGTTTTAATAAGTTGGCATCTTGTTCATTTAATTTATTGTTTTTTTCTTTATCTTTTAATAATAAATAATTATCGATAAATGTTAATCCAATAATATATTTATACCATTCTTCATTCGCAAATTGGATATCAGATATATCTTTTTGAAAATTAAAAAATAATTCGCTATGTTCTTCAAATTTAATTTTATTCAAATTAAAGTATTTCAGTAATGCCTCTCTTACTTGTTGATTATAATTAACCCAACTTATCATTCTAAAACCTCCCATTGAATGCTATTATAATACAAAATATTTTTAAAAATGTTAAATTAAAAGGAGTAAATCACTCCTAATTTTATTCGTTATTTTAAAGCATCTTTTCGTGATAAATTAAGTCGTCCTCTTTTATCAAAACCTAATGATTTAACGACAATTTCATCACCAACTTTAACAATATCGCTTGGTTTTTCTACTCTTTCGGTTGATAGTTGAGAAACATGAACTAACCCTTCACATCCAGGCCATAATTCAACAAAACAACCAAAATCTTCAACTTTAACAACTTTACCTGTATAAATATTACCAAATTCAACCTCTTTAATAACATCTTTTATCATATTAACAGTTAACTCGATAATTTCTTTATTTGAATGATAAACGATTACTCGACCATCATCTTCTAAATCAACTTTAACAGCATTTATATCATTTACACTTGTAACATTACTTGCTTCTAAGATGATTTTAGTTATCATTTCGCCACCTTTACCAATAACATCCTTAATCTTATTAGGATCAATAGTAAATGTAACCATTTTAGGAGCATATTGGCTGACTTCTTTTCTTGGTTCCTTAATCTCCTTAGCCATAACATCTAAAACTTCCATACGGGCTTCTTTAGCCTGAATTAAAGCTTCTTTTAATATTTGTTTTGTTATTCCTGATATTTTAATATCCATTTGTAAA
>CAZIFR010000006.1:0-19925 GCA_964539185.1 uncultured Muribaculaceae bacterium
ATGAGCCCCACCATTAATAATATTCATCATTGGAGTTGGTAAAGAGGTCCCACTACCGATATATTTATATAACGGTTTGTTAACAGCAATTGCTGCTGCTTTTAAAACAGCCATACTAATTCCTAATATAGCATTAGCACCATATTTACTTTTGGTTTCCGTTCCATCAGCTTCAATCATTTTATAATCGATTTCTTTTTGATTAAAAACATCCATTCCGACAATTAAATCTTTAAGTGGTCCATTAACATTACTAACAGCTTTTAAAACACCTTTACCATGATATCTATTATCATTATCACGAAGTTCTAAAGCTTCACTTTCTCCGGTTGAAGCGCCACTAGGAATAGATGCTCGACCGACTACGCCATTTTCTAAAATAACTTCTACTTCAACTGTTGGATTACCTCTTGAATCTAATATTTCTCTTGCTTTAATATTTTCTATTTTCATTTTATCTCCTCCTTGAAATTATTTCATCAATAGCTTCTAAACTATTTTGAAAAGTAACATTTGAATCAAATTGATATTTGTTTTTGTCCTCTAACCATTTAGTTTCATTAGCATGAATAAAATCATTATCAAATAAACGACGGTTAAAAATATAATCCTTTAAAAAATCACTATTTTTAATTCTTTCGTTTAAATAACAATAAACTGTTTTCCAATTAATATTAGAACACCCTAGAACTTTATATACATCATAAAAATCTTTAAATCGTCTAAATTCTTTACCTAATACTTTATATAACATTAAATTGTTAATAATAACATACAACTTATTAGCAATATGGTCTTCTAAAGAGACGGCTTGGACATTAAATTTTTCATCATTACTAAATAAATGTGGAATTTCAGTATTAACTGTTTCACATAAATTGTCTTTGCGTAAATCAAGTGTAATAAGATGTTGAATCGTATCTAGATGACACATGATGCGATATGCAATAGTTGAGTTTGTTGTAACAAAACATTGTTTTATCTCAAATTTAATATCATCGTAATTAGTATTCAGAACATCCTTCACACAGTTATTACCTGTTTCAATTTTATTAAATGTAATAATATCAATATCCGTTAAAGGTCTAATAAACTGCTTTGACACAGCCAATTGAGCAAAACTGCCACGCAAAACAAAAGTTTCGTTTTGATTAAATAAACGTTTTAAAAATTCTCTACAAAAATAATAATTATATGCATAATTGGAATTCATATTATAATTTTTTCGTTCATTACGAATATAATTTTTTAATTGTCCACTATTTCTTAATTCCATAAACTACCTCAAATCATTAACTACTCTCTTAAATTCTTGACCTCGTTGTTCAAAATCTTTATATTGGTCCCATGATGCACATGCTGGACTTAATAAAATTATATCACCTTTATCTGATAAATCATAAGCTTTATTAATAGCATCTTCCAAAGTATTTAAAACATGACATTTGATATTATTTTTTAAAGAAAACTCTTGAATTCGTTCTTTTGTCTCACCATAGCAAATAATCATTTTTGTTTTATTTAAGTAAGGTAATAAATCGTCAAAAGGATGATTGCGGTCTAAACCTCCTAATAAAAGGATGGTTGGTTTATCAAAAGCACTTAAAGCTATTTGCGTTGACTTAACATTAGTTGATTTACTATCATTATAAAATTTTCTTTCATTTAAGTTTCTTACAAATTCTAACCGATGTTCAACTCCTGTAAATTTTTTTAAAGCCTTAACAATAATTTCATTATTAACATTAAATTCTTTAGCTACTAAAATAGCACACATAATGTTTTGATAGTTATGATTCCCTTTAATTTTAATATCAGATACATCGATTATTTTTTGATCTAAATAATAAATAGCATCATTATATAAATACATATCGGTTTTATCTTTAATTGAAAAATATTTTTTATTATTGATATCATCTGTTAATAATAATGAATCATTATCATCTTTATTAATAATTGATATCTGATTATTATCAAATATTTTCTTTTTAATTTGTTTATAGTAATCATAGGTTTTAAAATGGTCTAAATGAACTTCTGTTAGATTGGTCAAAATAGCAATATCGACTTTAAAGTCAATAAAATCATGTAATTGTTGAGCAGATATTTCTAAAACAAATAGTTCGTTTTTATTTATTTTATTTATAAAAGCACTCATGGGAAAACCAATATTACCACCTAAATGAACTGGTAACTTGGCTTCTTTTAAAATTTCATAAACTAATGTTGTAGTTGTTGTTTTACCATTTGAACCAGTTATACCTATTATTTTAACACCTTCATTTAAATAATGGTAAGCTACTTCTAACTCATTTATAATCGGAATGTTTAAATCTTTAGCCTTTATACAAACAGGATGATCGATTTTGATTCCTGGATTTTTAACAACATAATCAAAACTATTATTTAATAATTCTTCTTGGTTTGTACTAGTTATATATTTAATACCTAAAGATTCTAATTCCAAAACTTGATTTGAATCTTGTTCTTCCCTATCCGTTATCAATATTTTACAATTGTGTTTTGATAATAATTTAGCAACTTCATAACCAGATCTTGCCATCCCTAAAATAAAGATTGATTTATGATCATACATTAAATATACACCTCATTATAATTATACTACATTTTATTAAAAAAAAAGCTATTTTAAAAACAGCTTTACAAATTAGATAATCTTTCTTTAACTATCTTGTTCACTAGTGTCATGTCAGCTTTCCCTTTTACTAAAGAAGATAATTTACCCATAACTTTACCAAAATCATTAATCGATGATGGTTTAATATCATCAAATATTTGAGATATAATATCATTTATTTCATCATCAGTCATTTGTTTTGGCATATAACGGTTAAGAATATCGATTTCCTTTTTCGTTTTTTCCATTAACTCCATATGACTATCATCTTTTAATTCAGCTAAAGTTTCTTTTCGGGATTTTATTTGCTTAGAAATAACTACAACAATTTCATCATCAGTTAAATCCCTTTTAAGATTAATTTCTTCTAATTGAATAGCTCCTTTAACCATTCTGATAACATTTAGTAAATCCTTGTTTTGGTTTTTCATTGCATTTTTTAATTCATTTAATATTTTTTCTTTCATTTTAATTTCCTTTCAAAAAAAGCCATATAAGGCTTAATTAAACATTTTTTCACGACGACGACTATTTTTGGTGCCTTCTTTTTTTGCTATTCTCTTTTTTTCGCCAGGTTTACTGTAGTGTTCTCTTTTTCGGATTTCTTTTAGGAGGCCATCTTTTGCATTTTTTTGTTTAAACATTCTTAACGCACCGTCGACATCACCATTTTTTACAACAACTTTTGACATATGATCCCTCCTTCCACAACTGGAAATATTATAACACCTTTTTTGTTGTAAAACAAGTGTTTTTTTAATAGTTTATTAAAAAAATTAAAAAAACTTTCATTTTAAAAATAAAATCTAAATTGAATTAAATACTTAAATCATTACAATATCAAAAATATCGTTTTTCATAATATTTATTATTATAACACTTTAAAAACTAACAAAAAGATTACAACCTACTGTAATTGTAATCTTCGTCCTTATTTAATAATTTCATCTTTATAAAAATACATAATTAATAATATCACCATTAGAAAATTTAATTTTTAAAATATAAAATGTAGCAGTATTTAAAGATTTAACAATAATACTGTTATTTTCTAATTGATAATCCATATCTTGAGGATTGTTAATGACATGGATATTCTCCATTCTTACACTTTCTAATTTGATAATTTCAAATGATTCTTTAAAAGTAAGAATCAATTTTTGATCCTTTGGTGTACCTAAAAATGGTCTTATTAAAAATTGGTATTTAAGAAAATCATTTAAACTAATAATTTCATTAAACTTCTGATTAGATATTTTATCTGGCAATATACATAGGTTTTGGCAAATTGCTAAATTTCCGTTTTCTAGTTCTTGTTTACATTCAACTAATTTCTTATATTCATTAAGTTTTTGATCTTTATTAATGGTTTTAACTAACTGTTTTGTAGTATTTTCATCATTATTAATCATAAGCCCTAAACTAGCTATATGGTATTTTCTACCCTTTTTATAATATTTAACATTAAGTTTGTCATTAACTTTAAATATGTTTGTCTGAATAATAATATTTTCATTATTTGAATCTTCAATACTATCTAACTTAGCATAAACTGAAATATCATCATTTTTTTCTGTAATTGTAGCTACTCCATCATAGTATTCAACAGGTTTAAAATAAAGATATCCAATTACACCTATAACTAACAACACTAATGTTATTACAATAATAACTATTTTTTTATCATAAAACTTCTATACCTCACAATCAAATTTTAGAAAAAAAATTACAAAGATAATAATTTTATATCTGATATTTTCATTATAACATATCTGATAAAAAAATAAAAATGAACAAAAAACTATACCTATAAAAAGGTATAGTAATCTTAATTAACATACTCCAATATATCTTATCCAGGTTCCGACAAAATTTCCTAATTTAAAAATTATTTCGAAACAAATAGGTAATAATGGAATTATAATTAACAAAAGCAATACTTTCAGGACTAGTTTATAATTTTTAATTAAATGGGACATATATTTCCACTGATAGCTCTTCTAATTGCTGTTCCCAAGGCTCTACCTATATCCATAATAGTATTGGCTGCTTTATAAATTGCATTTATTAAAGTACCAGTAATACTTATTCCTCCAACAATTTGCATTAATTCTGTATCTTTTATCATTTTTCCTCCTTGTCTATTTTTTATATATTAATCTTTTAAAATCTTCTTCAATAGTAATTGGTCTTTCTAGTTTAGTGATATTACCTAAATTATCAATTGCAACTTCAGGAATAGTCATTCCTGTTTCTAATTTAAACCAAGCCGCAAATGGATGACGATGGCAAAAATTTATTATAGGATCGTAATATTCACCTACTGGTTCATAGCAACAGAAAATAACATCCTCTTTAAACTCATATAGAATTTCTTTAGCATCAATATATTTTAAAACTTGTTCATAATATTCATTCATATAAAATAAATTGTTTTCATGAGCAGGAATATGTCCGATATTATCATGCCATACTTTCCAAAATGATAATTTTGGTGCTAACCTTTTGTATCTTTCTCCATTAAAATCAACTTTTTTCCCACCATCACCTGAAATTGAAACCAGTCTCCCTGATTTACAATTATCATAACTGCCAGTATATATCATAATTATCACCTCTGTATATATTATACCATACTATTTATTGCATGAAAGTGGTCTAATGTAGCCATCGATAACACCAATTAAAAAAATAATGCCCCCAACTATACACAATCCTAAACCAAATGATATGCCACCTCCTTTACATTTTATTAATTCTTCGTTATTTATTTTTTTCATATTTTTAATCCTTTCCTAAACTCTTGATATAAAGTTGTTTGATAAGATTTAATAACAATATTTAAAATATTATTATTAATTAAATATTTAGCATCTAAATTCAAATTTAATTTAACTAAATAATAATTTGAATTATTAATTAAATAAAATTCATCACTTATTTCATTAATACTAAATTCATATTCTTTTTTATCTATCAACAACTTTGATTCATGTAAATAAGAAACTTCTGCTTCTTTAACATAAATATATAAATTATAGTTATCATCTTTTTTAACTATTCCTATGTAATCATAACACTTATCATAATTGTAGTTAAAATATATATATCCAAAAATAGTTAATAAAACAATACTTAAGCAGTAAAAAACCACAACACTTTTAGGACTTTTTTGACTCAATATATAAGCTTCATTATGATTTATTTTTTTGAACACTAGAAACATTTCCTTCCTCTATTTTTATTACCTGGTCAAACAAATCCATATTATCATATCGATGTGATATGACGATGATGGTTTTATCCTTATATTCTTTAAATAAGTTTTTTAAAATTTTCCGTTCCATATTAATATCTACTTGACTAAGACCTTCATCGATAATTAAAATATTAAATGGGTTATAAATAGCTCGAGCTAAAATAATCCTCTGTGCTTCACCACCAGAAATATTAAAACCATTTTCTTCAAGTAACATGTTATATCCTAATGAATTTTGTTTAATTATATCATCGATTAAACAAATTTTAATCCCTTTAGAAAATCCACCAATATTATTTAAAATAGTATCAGTAAATAAAAATTCATTTTGCGAGATATAAATAATATCACTTTTTTCATAATCATTAATATCAATGCCATTAATAACAACCATTCCTCGTTTAACCTCAAAATATTTTTTTAATATTTTAAATAAGGTGCTTTTCCCTAAACCACTTTGTCCAATGACCATAACCTTATTACTTTGTTTTATCTTAAAGTTAACATTTTTAAAAACATTATTATCTTTAAAACTAAACTCAAGATTTTTAAACTCAATATCACCTATCATTGACTTATCAAAAGAAGCTTTTTCCTTTTCTTTATAAAATAAATTGATAACTCGTTTGATAGCGTTTTTGGCCTGGTAAAAGTTATGATTTAAGTCAACAATATTTTTAATTGGAGTTAAAAAATAATTTAACAACATATTGAAGGAAATTAATCCTCCAATGGTAAATTGTTCATTCACAATTTGAATAGCTCCAACTGCTATTATTATTAAAAATCCAAAAGAATTAATTAGTTCTTTAAAAAAGCATTCAAGATTGTAGTCGCTATCAAATTTAAAAATACTTTTTAATAAATCAATCTGTTTAAATTGAAAATTATTAACTATTTTATTAGTCATATTAGTCCCTTTGACTGATTCAAAACCATTAATGCTTTCGACCATATATGATGTCGTAATGGCTTTTTTATGATGATATTTTTTAATATTAGAAATTAATATACCTTTAAAGATTAAAAAAACAAGAAAATATAAAATAATAATTAATAAACTAATAAACCACAAAGTTTTATTTAAAAAATAGAGAACTAATAGAGTAATAACAGCAAGAGGTAAATCAATAAAAAGGGATATAGCAACTTTACTTATCACATCTTTTACTATGTCTAAATCACCTATTTTGGATATAATCTCGCCAGTTGTATTATTACGATAATAACTATAAGGAAGCAATATTATGTTTTTAAAGGTTTTATTTGTTAATTCAAGATTGATTTTTTGATTAACAATAATTAAAATTTTATTTCTAAAAAAATCAGCTATTGTTTTAAAACTATTTACGATAATAAAACAAATTAAAATTAAAATTATTTTGTTTTTCCCATAACTAATATTATCAATTATCATCTGAAAGTAAAACGATGATATAATTGCTAAAAGAGTAATGATGAATGAAATTATAATGATTTCTTTTAATTGTTTTTTAGAACTTTGAATATTATTTAATATAAATCCCTTAATTGTTTTAACTTGATCGCAAATAATTGGTTTGATTGGATATAAACAAATTAAAATATCATTATAAATATTGCTAAATTCTTTAAAAGTTAATTTTTTAATGTTTCCCATCGGATCTTTGATTATTATTGTTTTTCTTTTATAGTTAATTTTACTTACTACAACATAATGATTATATGTCTTATCGATTATCACATGAGCAATACACGGTAATATCATATTTTCTTTATTCATATCATCTAATTTACATTTAATACCATAAGCTTCAAAGCCAATTTCTTTAGCTGCGGTAATTAAATGATAAGCTGTCGTTCCTGTTTTATCGGTTTGACATAATTCTTTTAAGTCATCAAATTCCATATAACCTTGATAATGATTAATAATCATTGCTAAACAGGCTGGTCCACAATCTTTAAAACCTTCTTGCTTAACAAAGTTCCTTTTCTTCATAAATTGCCTCCTACCAGTTATATAGGCGGCTATAAGAAAAATACCTTTTTAAAAAGTATTAAATATTAAAAAAAGAACAAATTTATTGTTCTTTAGCTTTTTTTTCAGGTTTATTTTCTAATTTGTCTAAAACTTCTTTTACAACTATAATAGCTTTTTCTTTAACTGAATCAGCAGCACTTTTTAAAACTGGTGTTCCCTTTTCCACAGCATAATCAACTAATTCTTGACTCATCTTTTGAATCTTTTTACCTTTTTCCTTAGCTATTGCAATAACTTTTTCTTTATCTAAATTAGCTAATTCATTTTGGATTTCAGCTATTTTTTCCTCAACTTGATCTTTTACTTCTTCAAGGTCAACTTCTTTTAATTTAACGATTAAATCATCAATTGTTTCCTTTAAATCTTTTCTCGTTTCACTACCTTTTTTTGGTGCAAATAAAACTCCCATAAAAGCACCAATCGAAGCACCTGCTAAAAACTTTCCAAATCCTTTTTTACTCATCGATATTCCTCTCTTTCTTTTTTAAAAATTTATTTATTTTTTCAGTAATAAATTCAATAATTATATTACTAAAAGACGATATGGCATCAGTAGTAGTATCAACAATATGAAAAAGTCCATTTAAAGCATTAACTTTAGTGTCAATTTCATCAACTACTTTATCTACCTTTTTAAGTGTTTTTATCATCCTAACTAAAAGAACTATTGTTACTATTACTAAAATAATTAATACAATATATAATATGACCAAAAACATATCTTTTATGTCAATCATTTTTATCAACCTCGCTATATATAGAATCAATTAAATCAAACAAATCATTTTCATTACTAACTAAATTATCTTCTTGTTTATCATTTAGGTCTAAATCAATTGTTTCTTCTTTCGTCATTTCTTCAAATAAATCTGTTTCTACTGGTTTGTCCAATTCATCATTAAATAAAATGGAACGCTCTCCAAACAAAGTATTTTCTAAATCATCTTCTAAAGTTCCATACGCTTTTTGTCTGATATCATCAATTGTTAAATTAACACTAGTATAATCTCGTATAGGAGTTTTAGTTGTAATTTCATCTTTTGAATAATTTTTATCAAGAACTCCGTAAACAGGAGAAATAATTGGAGATACTTTAAATTGTTTTTGAATATTAACACTACTTTTGTCTTTTTTATAAGATGATTTTATTTCTGGTTTGGGTTGTTCTAATTCTTTAAAATAATCATCATCAAAAAAAATCGGAGCTAAAGGTTTTTCATCATTTTTAATAATTTTGTTATCAGCTATATTATTATCATTTGGATCATCATTCGTTTTTACATTTTCTGGTTTAGCAGGTGATGGAATTTCTACTTTAATCATCCCCGTTTTCACCTCTTCTTCTACATCATCAGTAAATATGTTTTTAATTTTATCAAACAAACTCATTTTATTCCTCTCTTTCACCTGGAATTGTATCATCTAATTTCAAGAAATCACTAGTTACTTTCTTAGATGTGAAAATATCATAATATTCATCAATTTCAAAAAAGTTTTCATCTAACATAAGTTTTATTACATTATTATTAAATTTAACCGTCGATAAGATATAAGAAGCATTTAAAACAACCTTATTTATATCTTCCTTATTTACTAATGTTTCAATTTTGGCATAATTATACATAAATTCAATAAAATATTTGCCATTTTGTTCATTTATCTCTAAATAACCTGTTTTATTGTTCATATTAATTACTTTTGAATAATATGCCTCTTCATTATTTATATAATCTTTAGTTGTATTGTAATAATAACTAACAATATCGATATATAAATAGTAATAGTTACCTGCTGAATATAATATATCATTATTTTGGTTAGTATCAATATAAGATACTCCTCTTGGAATATAATACTTATATCCCTTACCAATTTGATTATAAAGATTATTATCTTTCGATAATATAATATTAACAATGTTATCCGTATTACTTGTATCTATTCTAACAATTGAACATCCACTAACTAATAATAACAACAATATTAGTAGTATTTTCCTCAAGTAAATCCACCTCCATTATATTATAACAAAATAATTGCTTTTTTTCCATTATTTTCTATTCTTATTGTCAATTGTATGTCTAGCAACTAATTTGTATATTGGTATTCCTTTAGCAACAAATTTTTTTTCATATTCGGTAGCAATGTTATCTTCATCTAAATCACTATATAAATCAAGTTTAACAACATCTAATTGATAATCTTTTTGACTTAAGTTAACTAATGAATATTCGAATAATATTCTATTATCAGTTTTTAGTTCAATAATATGATCATCTTTAAATACTTTAGCATATTTAGGTAAAAAAACATTACTTGTTAATCTTCTTTTATAATGCCTTTTTTTCGGCCATGGATCAGCAAAGTTAATATAAATTTTAGAAATGTTGTTATTAAAATAATCATCGATGTTAATAGCGTCAATATTCATAATTCGTAAATTAGGTATTTCTATATCTTCTAACTTTTTAATCACGGAAACTAAAACACTAGCATATTTTTCAATCCCAATAAAATTAATATGAGGATTTTGCAGAGCTTTAGTAATAAGAAAGTCCCCTTTCCCCATGCCAATTTCAATTTCTATTCTATGATTATTTTTAAAATCATTATTATAATTTTTAATTACATATCTACTCTTATTTATTATATGAGAAGCATCTTTAATATTTCTAAGTCGCATTAAATCACCAAGATTATTATACACTAAAAAAAAAGAAAAGCATATAATTAACTAGAAAGAAAAGGGTGATAAAATTTGAAAAAAGATAGAAATTGTGGTATGGCTCCTTATCCAATTTATCCAATGCCAGCTTCAAATATGATGATGGGAATGCCAATGGGAGCACCAATGGGAGCACCGATGGGAATGCCAATGGGAATGCCTTCTGGATGTGGAGGAGCAATGCCTGCAACACCAAGTAGCCAAAGTTTTATGCAAATGCAAGATAATAAAGATTTATCAGCTCAAGTAGCTAATTTAGAAAAAAGGGTTAGTGCCTTAGAAAATATGGTGGGAACAAATTCAAATTATAATACATCAAATTTTCAAATGATGTAAACAATACTAATTAAAGAGCGGTTCCTAGGAATTGCTCTTTTAATTTATTTGGTTAAAAAAATCACTTTCTTATATAAAACAATTATTATAAGTTGATTTTTAAGCATTCATTTTAATATCTCTAGCTACATAATTTGATTTGACAATACTATAAACGGAACTATTTATTATTTTCTTAAGCAAAATAATTTCATTCAAATCAATAGAATTAATTGTTTTTAATTCTTTAGTATTTTTTAAAAAGGTAATAGCATCGTTAAAACATCCTAAAGATATTGTATATATTAAATATGTTTTCAGGACATTTAAATCAATTTTTTCATCTCTTTTTATATTATCGGTAAAAGATATTTTCTTTTTTAAAAGTAACCATTTTTGTAAATGTTTTTTGCCCTTTTCCGTATGTTTTTTTAACCATAAAAAATATCCGATTGATAATAAACAGAAGAAAATTAAAATAAATGAATTGATGAAACTATTCTGATCAATAACTAAAATACCAAACAACACTCCTACTGCTGAATAAATACTTCCAAATAACTTAATAAATAATAAGCTTTCATAAAAATTTTCCTCTTCCGCATCTTTAATAGCTTGGTTTGTCCAGTTTGAATAATTCATTATAAAAACCTCATGATTTTTATTAGCCTTATTTTTTAATTCACTTAAATTAACTTCTTCTTTATCAGTAAATAAAAATTTTAATAGTTTAATATCCCCTTTTGTTAAAAGTTGAGAATAATTATTCTTTTTTAATTTAATATCATTATTGTTAATAATTTCATATCCAATAATATTGTTATTAATTAAATTTAAAATCGAAGCTATTAAATCGTTAATAGTTATTTTTTTTCTAATTAGATAACCTAAAGTTGCAGGATTATATGATAAATATTGTGTTTTTTTCAAATCAGTGTTTACCTTTTTATTATATTTAAAATATATAATTATATAAATACTTAAAATTACTATAAAAAAATGAACAATAATTAGGGTGATGATTGTTTTTTTAATAAATTCATAATTATTGATTTGTTCTAATAAAACATCTAATTTATCTTGCAATTCATATTTTAATGACTCATTATTCAAACTATTTGTTAACTCTAACGCTTCATAATAATCACTGTATTTTTTTGTTTTTAAAGCAACCTCAACAGCATCAAAAGCTTGACTTTTTAATTGGTTATATTCTTCATTAGCTTTTTCATTCGCTTCTAAATTTAATCGTTCTTCAATCTCACGGATATTGTCTAAAGCTTCCATATTGGTTTTTTTTAGCGACTCCTCAATAACCTTTTTATCAAAAATGATTCTAAAATCAAAGTTTTTTTGAACATTTTGAGTTGATATTTTGACAGTTTCAACATCAACAATTTCACTAATATTTAATATATTATGGGTCCAAACCTTCAATAAATTTTGATTTTTAGGAAGATGAATAATTATTTCTAAGTTTCCAATTGATTCTGTAAATGTTGGGAACACATTAAATACTAATTCGGCAATATCCTTATGTAAAATAGCCATGTTCTTTAAAGTATAAGATATATAAAAATCTTTATTCATTTTACTATGATTATAAATAATACCCTTCAAACCATTATCTATTTT
The DNA here is from genome assembly GCA_964539185.1 of uncultured Muribaculaceae bacterium. Lineage (GTDB taxonomy): Bacteria > Bacillota_I > Bacilli_A > RF39 > UBA660 > Faecisoma. The sequence goes on from CAZIFR010000006.1 coordinate 12,596, forward strand.
TTTAATGACATATACACCATAATCGCCTTTGGAAGCTTTTTTTTCTAAAGAGAAAAAATCACCATATTCGATAAAAAAATCAAAAGAATTATTTGAATTAAAATTAATCCCTCTTACTTCATTAATTGATGCGCTACTGCCATTTAATATTTCGTTATTTCCCATCGAAGATATTTTATTGCCATAATAGTTCTCAAAACTATTTTGATAATAAATAACCTTTTCAAAGCCATTATAAACACCATTCATTTGAAAAGCTTCTAAAATATTAATATCGCCATTTTCTAATATTGTGATATCGATTCGATAATTTTCAATTCCATTGTTTGCATAAACAGTTATTGGACAAACCAATAAAATTAAAAACCAAATCATTTTCCTCATGTTATCAACTCCAAAAAAAGGATTATTTCTAATCCTTAAAATTTGACCTTTGGTGCTTCTTTATCTTGTTCCTCAATTTCAAAGAAAGCTTCAGGTTTAAAATTAAACATATTCGCCACTATATTGGATGGGAATATTTCTAATTTGTTTTTATAATTTAAAACACTATCATTATAAAATTGTCTTGCATATTGAATTTTATCTTCTGTTTCTTTTAAATTATCCTGTAAACTCATAAAATTAGTATTGGCTTTTAAATCTGGGTAAGCTTCTGCAACGGCCATTAATCGTCCTAAAGCTCTTGATAACTCACCATCAGCTTTAATTTCTTCTTCAGTTGTTTTAGCCCCAACAACTTTATTTCTAGCTGCAATTACTGATTCTAATGTTTCACTTTCATGTTTAGCATAGCCTTTTACCGTTTCAACTAAATTAGGTATTAGATCGGTTCTTCTTTTTAGTAAAACATCAATTTGTGACCATTGATCTTTAACCTTATTTCTTAAAGTAATTAAATTATTATATATGCCAATTACATACATAATCAAAATAATTACCACTGCTAAAATAATAATAAATATTTCCATATTAACCTCCATAATTATTATATAACAATTTTCAAAAAAAATAAATACATATTTTAAATAAAACATACCAAAATAACAAAGGAAGGATGAAATCTTATGAATATTGATATTAGAGAACATATTAAAAATAATTTTAAAAATGGTCAGAAGGACGAAATAAAATCATCGATTGAAGCTTCAATTAGTGAAAAAGATGAAATCACTTTACCTGGATTAGGTGTTTTTTTTGAAATACTGTGGAGCAATAGTGATGAAAATAGTAAGGAATATATTTTAAATACTTTAAGTAATAATTTTTAATTAGGTTGAAAATGAAAGTATTTGATAGAAGAAAATAATAAGAACTTATATAAAATTGCAATTAGTAATTCTCTTGAATAGTAACAATTTAAAAAAAAATAAAAAAAGGTTGACAAAATCAATCTTTTAGATTAGTATATACAGTACCAATTCGATTTAGGACGAATTGGCGCTAGTATCACACTAGCCAACCCCTTTTTATTCTTTTATAGGGACTATCCAATTTGGATAGTTCTATTTTTTTATCCCTTTGGATAACAATTTAATTATATTATTACTATTTAATATAGTCAATATATTTTATGTTTTAACTTGTAAAGTGGTGTAAAGCTTGTAAACAAAAAAGGACTTAGTCCTCTTTTACTAAACTTTCATAATATTTATATTATTTACATTTTATTCGGATATCGGATTAACAACTTCTATATGTCCGAATTGTTCAAGTTCTTTAGATTCCCTATTATATAAAAGAACACCATCATCATATATCGCATAGATTGTTTTTTTAGTATTGTTTGAAGTATCCTGTAATTCTTTAATATAATTCCCTTCATTCACAGTATGAACATCAAAATAGAAAGGGTCATCAATTAATCCGAAGCCATCATAAAAAGCAAAATATTTATAAAAATTATTAGTACTAGTAATAAAATATCTTTTTAACTGCAATTCTGCTCCAGCGCTCTCACCAATAACGATTCCTTTAAAATATTTAATATCATAAATAATTTCTTTATCATGCAATACTTTCTTAAAAAACATTTCTGGATTTCCACCTGGAAATACTAATATATCACTTTCTTTTATTAATTTTCTTAATTCTTCACTTGAATGTTTATATGGATTACATACTATACAATTTTCTTCTTTTATATTAATTCTTTTAAGCGAATCTAGATATTTATCATATCTTCTACCACCTATAGGAAAATAATCATTTTCAAATTCCTCACTTGTGATTTCTATAGGAAATGCCCAGGGGAAAATCAAAACTTTTGATTCTTCTTTAATTATTTCTTTCAACCTATTTGCTATAATATCTATAGCTATATCCATTTTACTAAAAAAGATGCTATACATTTTATTCCTCCCTTTATATAATAATTATATACTTATTCTGATTTTTTTACTAGTGTTTTTGCATCTACAATGTTCTTTTGCATATTTGTACCATTTATAAATATATTTTCAATATATTCATCAATTGGTAAATTTTGATCAAATTGGTTCTTTGATAACAAAATTGTTTTATATAAGTTTTGTCTTCTAGTATTACTTATAGTACTTAAATAATTAATTACACTTTTAGACCAATCACAATTTTTCTTTCTCCATTTTAAATTATATAAAATGAATAACTTTTTGTAAAATTCATCAGATGTTTTGTTTAATTCTTGTGACGGATCAAATTCGGTACAATTATTCATATATGGATTTGCTACAAAACATATTTTATCATTACTCGAAATTCTATTTAGATAATTAATTAAATACATTTGTAGTGTTTGATGATTACTTGCTAACATTATTTTTTGCTTTTCACTAAATAATTTAAAATAATTCATCCACATAAAGTCAATATCAATATTAAATACTTTACCATCTATATTTAATTGACAACCTGTTTCTCTTAGCTTTGAAACTAACAATTTACTACCCTTAAATGTCTTTGATAAATGATTAGCATCATTTTTTAAAAAGGTTGGAACAATTAATAAAGAATCATCTATGTTATTAGGAAGATTAAGTACAAGTACTTCTTCAATGAATGGATTACAAATAGAGTTACATTCATTACAATAATAATTGCCTTTTTTTTCAAAATATAATTTTCCTAAGCCAACATTACTAATTCCATGATTTAGAATATCGACTTTTCCACATTGACATCGGTAAATACTTTCACGTTTTTTAGTAATATAACCATCATAAATCAGTTTAACAATAACTTCTAATATTTTTTCGGAATTTTGTTTATCAACAAATAATTCAGTATATTTTATGCCTTGCTTTTTTAAATCATCTATATATATTTGTAAATCATTATCTTTATTTTTATATGTATTCAATAAATTTGTTGCCATAACACTCTTACATACAAACATTTCAGATAAAGTGTTCATGATTGTCGGTGCAATAAACATTCCAATATTTGTATTTTTTTGTGGTTTTATTGGCATCGTCATAACAATTTTTTCCATAATTGATTCCTCCTATATTTTAATTTTTTTTAGGCAATTTGATATACTATCATGCATATTTTCAGTTATTTCCTTTTCAGTATTAATGAAATGATTATTATTATATTCTTCGAAATATAAATGTATTATTCCATCAAGCGGTAATATATCGTTAGATCTAGAGCTAAAATTATAACTACTTGATTTAAACATTTTTTCAATTCTTGAAATATGCCATAAATACCTCAAAATAGTATTTTGATAATTATTTACAACTTTGATTCCAACAATGTCTGATAAATATCTACTATTACATATTTCAAAAAAATCAAGATTTTTAAGTTTTATTCCATTATATACTAAAAATCGTCTAATTAATGCTAAACTACGATATGCATAACCCAAATTAGCAACTTTTAAATTTAAATTAATTTCACTCATTTGTGTATAATTAGTAAATTCAAAACTGTAATTTGATATTTTTAATAGCAGTGATTCAATAAGTTGATTATAATCAGTAATAAATCGATTACTTGAAGTAACTTTTCGATCGCCTATTTCTATAACTTCTTTGATATCAAAATTGTTACAATTTTTTTGAAGTTCATGGAATGAATAACACCATTCTTCACATTCATAAGTTTGAAAGTGATCGTCAATATATTCAGCAAAATCAGAAAATTCTCTAGATGAATTTACGATTTTAACCATAACTTGATCAAAATTAGGTCTACAAATATAATTTAATCTTTCTCCATTTGGAAATATCACTGAACAATTTTTAGTATTATAAATTGTTGAATCTTCAAAAGTTTTAATTGGGGTGTAAATCATCATAGTATGAACTTTATCTCTACCAACAAATCCAACTATTTCAGTTAATGCAACAGATATTAACTCTTCTATTGGCAAAACCAAATCTTTAAAAGCATTGGGATATAGTAGATTTAAATCTATATCACTTTCAAGTCTATTAATTGTTTTTGCAAAACTGCCATGCATAAAAATAGTATGAGGGATTTTTTCTAGTTGTGGGAAAATATTTAAAATATCAAATATTATTTTAATAATTAGTTGTTTATATTCCCTCATTATATTTACTTGTTTTTCTTTATCATATTTTTGTAATATTTCATCATTAATAGATTTATAAGTTAAAATTTGTTGAGAATATTTTTGCTTTAAATTTTTAATATTAAATATAAACTCATTATAAGTTGGATATTCAAATCTATAATAAAATTCTTTTTGTTTCAAAATAAGCCCCCTTTTTATATTAGTAATTATTCTATACTTTTTAAGCACTTATGTCAATTATTTGCCGTGTTTGATTAAAAAAATTGTTTATAAAATTCTAAATGATATTTAACAATTGTTTTAATATGTTTATTCTCATATTGGAGATATTTCCAACAGTTTGAAATAATTTTATAACAAATATATTTTTAAAATAATTTTTCTGAATTTGCCATACTTACTTTGATTTTAGATTAAATTTGAAGATAAGTATTAACTTTAATCATAAAATATAGAAAAAAGGACTTAGTCCTCTTTTACTAAACTTTCATAATATTTATATTTTTCCATAGCATTTTCTTTATTTTGCTTAAGTAATTCTTGACCATCCTCATTTATTTTAGTTAAAACACTATATCTTGTTTGTTTATTTAAGAAGTCTTCATATAGGTCAAAATTAGCTTTACTATCTAAAGTAAACTTCGTTAATGGATTATATCTAAATAAAGGAAAATAACCACTATTAACAGCTTCTTTATTGATATCAACAGTATTAATCATTCCCCCAGCAATACCATGAGCAATACAGGTTGAATATGCAATAATAATAGCAGGTCCATTATATTCATTAGCTTCAATAAGAGTTTTCATTAGATGAGCTGGATTAGCTAAACTTACTTGAGCAACATAAACATGTTTATAACTCATCATCATCATAGCTAAATCCTTTTTATGAGTTGTTTTACCTCCACTTGCAAATAAGGCGACACTTCCTAATGGAGTTGCTTTACTTGATTGACCTCCAGTATTAGAATAAACTTGCGTATCTAATACTAAAATTTTAGCATTGTAGTTATTAGATAATACATGATCTATTCCACTAAAGCCAATATCATATGCCCAACCATCGCCACCAATCATCCATATATTTCTAGCAATAATATAATCTTTTAATGGTTCTAATAATGGATATTTCGTAAAATCGATATTATCATAAACTTTTTTTGTCATTTCATAATTATCAATATTATTAATATATTCATCAAAACCACCATATGTCTTCATAATATTGACAATTCTATTTTTAAATACTTTATCGCCGATTAACATTCCAAAACCATATTCAGCATTATTTTCAAATAACGAATTCGCCCATGGAACAGTGTATGAAGTTGACGGAGCACTAGCTCCATAGATTGATGAACATCCAGTAGCATTAGCAATTACCATTGAATCTCCAAATAATTTAGTTAATAATTTAATATAAGGAGTTTCTCCACAGCCAGCACAAGCGCCACTAAACTGGAATTTCGCTTCTTTAAATTCGATATTTTTTAAAATCTTTGGCCCTTCTTTTACTGTAACATTAGCTTCTAAATAATCATATATTTCTTGTTCCTTGATTTCATCTTCTAATTTAGCTGATATTAACGATTTTTCTTTACTTGGACACTCTTTAATACATAATCCACATCCTGTACAATCTTTAACACTAATGGCTATAATATAATTGTCAATACACCTTTCTTTTACAAAATCAGGAGCATTATTATATTCTTCATCACTTAACTGAAATGGTCTTATAACCCCATGCGGACAAACAAAGGAACATATATTACATTTAATACAATTAGTCTTAATCCAGTGAGGAACGATATTAGAAATACTTCTTTTTTCTTGTTTACTAGTTCCAGCTTGAAAAGATCCATCTGGCATATTTAAAAAGGCTGAAACCGGTAATTCATCACCGACCCTTTTTCTCATAGCTAAATAGACATCAACATATTTAGGTCGTTCTTTAGCTTTAAAATTACCAGTCATTTTTATTTCTTTAATATAATTTAAAGATTCATCAATCGCATTAATATTATTAGTAACAATCTTTTGACTTCTAATACTAAATCGATCAGTTATTTCTTCTTTTAATTTATCAATTGTCGAGTTAAAATCGACAAAATTAGTTAACTTGAAAAAAGCAGTTTCGATAATAGTACTTATTTTATTTCTAAGTCCAACTTTAGAAGCTAGTAAATAAGCATCCATGATAAAAAAGCGTAAATTCCTCTTAACGATAATATTTTTAACATCCTCACTTAAAAAGGCCATTAACTCTTCTTTCGTTTTAGATGTATTTAATAAAAATATGCCATTATCATTAATATTATTGATACAGTCAAAACTATTTAAATATGAATCTTTAGTTACAATAACAATATCTGGTTTTTCAACATAATAGGTTGATCTAATATTTTTATCACTAAACCGCAAATGACATTTGGTAACTCCCCCAGATTTTTTAGAATCATATTGGAAATAACCTTGAACACACTTATCAGTCCCATCACCAATTAACTTAATAATCGATTTAGAAGCACTAACCATCCCATCAGAACCATATCCATAAATAATGGCCTCATAGCTATTTTTAATAATAATATCAGATGCTGTTAAACTTAAATGAGTAACATCGTCATTGATTCCAATAGTAAAATTATCTTGAGGATCATCCAACATATCGTATACCGCTTTTATTTGTCCAGGAGTGGTATTTTTACTAGATAGACCGTATCTTCCCCCCACAATTTTAATATCTAATTCTTTTAAAGCTTCACAAACATCTAAATAAAGCGGTTCTCTTCCCCC
>CAZIFR010000007.1:0-18677 GCA_964539185.1 uncultured Muribaculaceae bacterium
GCTCATAGAATGAACATCAATATTAATTCTTTTATACAATTGTTCTGTATTTAAAGAAACAATTTCATGTTTTGACAAATCCAATTTTTCTATCACTTCATTAATAGTTTTTTCGTTATCACATTCTATTTCTAGATATGGATTTAACAATGGCCATATATCAATTTCGATTTCTGCATTTTTATATTCATAACTATATCTTATCTTTTCTTGATAACTTCGTCGACTGATACCAATACTTTCTAAAATCAAATTTGCTTCCTCTAATGAAGATACTTCAATTTCATTTTCAATAACATTTTGGAATTTTGAATTTTTCTTTTCTAAAATATGTTTGGTAGTTAATTCTGTTCTTCCATTACTTTCTCTTAATCTTATCCATTTATTTGGATTAATATTAAATTTACTAAATAATTTCTTTAATTCAGAATCAGAAAGTATTTCTCTTATTTCATCAATTGGCATATTTTCTATAGAGTTTAAACTATCAATATCAAACTTTTCTAAGTCAGAATCCTTAACAAGATCTATAAATTCAAACATTAAATTTTTTAATTTTTTAATATTAGTTGATATTAATATTTTTGAATCAGAATTTAATAATTCTCTTATTTCTAAAAAACGATAATATAAGGTTGGAAGATCATAAACATATATTTTTTGATTTTTTTTACCTTTATAAATTGCGCCTACTTCCAATAGACTCTTTTTAACTTCAGTCACATTAATATCTAAAATCTTTAATTCTTTTTCTATTTTGGACATATAAATATCCCCCTTTCAATACTATACTAATTATACCATTAAAAAGTTATCTTTCTACATATCCATTTTTCATTGTTAAACTAATTTTATAAAATTAAATACCTTTATTTTTAGTTAATTTATAATTTAATTCCCATAACGCATTTTTATTACTATCCCACGTTAATTTATTTTTAGCTTTTTCATAGATCAACCATTCTATTTTCGTATGTTCATGTGATAATTTTATTTTTTCATCAGTGACGCCTATTCCAAAACAATGTTCATATATTAAACAAACATTATCACCCCATATAAAATTTTTAGTTATATTGACAACTGGTATTGTAGATATTGACTCAAGTTCTATTACTTCAGCATCATAACTTATATTAGCTTCTTCATTTGCTTCTCTTTTACAAGCTTCCAAATATGTTTCATTATCTTCTACCCCACCAGCAATTCCTTGCCATCTTTCCTTTTTACCAGTTCTACATAATATTCCATATAGATAATTACCATTATTATCCTTTTTATATGGGAAAACTAGTATTTGATGTGGTCTTCTCATATTTTCCTCCTCATGAACTAAAATAAATCAATATAATATAATTTTTCTCCATTTTTTAAATTATTAATATAAATAGCTCCAAATTTTTCATAATAATTAATTAAATTTGATTTTAAATAAACCTTATTAAATCCTAATTTCTTAGCTTCTTTTAATATTGCATTGTTTAATACTTTTGAATATCCTAATCCACGATATTTTTCTTTAACATACATAGTTGCATACCATGGTGTTAAATAATTATATTCTTCACCATCAGTTTTAAACAATGAAATAAAACCAACTAAATCGTTATCATTTATTATAATCAAAGTAACATATATATTATCATTACGATTTATTATTTTATCAATTTTTTTGTTTATTTTTACTTTATATTCTTCTTCGGTAGAATACGTTCCCCATTCTTTAAAACAAACTTCAACATATTCTTTAATGTATTCTTTTTTATCTAATAAATTGTATATTGCCATATTAATCCTTTCAACTAAAAATTTATTCATTATAGTATTTTTTAGCTTTTAAAAGTAAATTGGAAACATATTTACTTTTAAGTGCTTTGTATTTTTTTCTATCTTTTATTTTTCCTTTAATAATTATGATTATTAGTAACAATACTAGATAAACTTATTTTTCCATATTAAAAACACAATTTAATTGTTCATATTCTTGATTGTATGCTTTTAAAATCATGTCTTTCGATGAAATAGTCATATTATCTAAGTCTTTAATCGGTATCTGACGAATTTCATAATAATTGGACTCAGAACATCTTTCTAGTTCTTCACCACCTAAAATTGGTTCCCCATCAATAATTTCACAATGAAAAAAATGAGCAATTGAATCTTCACCTTCATAATGTCCTAAATAACCAATGACTTTTACATTAATAGAAAATTCCTCTTTCATTTCTCTTAAGACATTTTCTATCAAACTTTCATTTTCATTGATTCCTCCACCTGGAATAACATAATATTCTTGAATGGTCCCATCATCTTTTATTTTTCTTCTAAACAATGTATAAACATTATATCCATTGATTATTATCCCTCTTGAACTGATTCTTTTCTTCATAAAATTCTTTCCTTTGTAATTATTAAATTATATATATTAAATTAATTTTTAATGATTTACAAATCATTTATCAATTGTATTGTAATAGGTTTGGATTCCATATTTTAATTCACCAATTCATTTATATTATATCATTTTAACTCTTATTTTACTATTGTAATTCTATTTTTCAAAATAAAAACCGTCTCCAAATATTTTTAATTTGTAAACAGTCTGATTTAATTTTTTATAAATAAGGCTTATTTTTTAAATTTGTACTTTGTTGGTTCTGCATCTTCTATCAAACCTAAATTTAATAATTTAGAAATAATTTCAGAAGCTCTTGATTTTTTAATAGAAAATATTTTTTCAACATCTTCACGATTAAAACTATACTTATATTTAAAAACTTCAAATAGTTTTTTCACTTTTTCAATAGTAGTAGTAACTACACCTGCTAAATTTTTATACATTTTCATCATAAAATAATCATCATCATTAACAAAATTTCCACCTTGAACCGGACCTTTTTGTTCAAAAACCGGACTTTTTTTAAAAACATATAAAAAAGTCCACCTTAAACCGGACAATTTTTATAATATAACTGGACTTTTCTTATCAATTATAAAATTAATATTCTAATTTTATATATATAATTCCATTAATAATAGATAATAATTAATTTTAATTTGATCTTTTTTAATTTCTAATTGTTTAAAAAATAAATCTACAGCTTTTTCTCCATAATTTCTTTCAAGGGTTTTAACTGCTATTGCAATATCAAACCATTTATCAGCTATTCCACATTCACCAACATCAATAAATCCACTAAATTTATAATCATTAGCAAATATATTAGGCAAACTCGTATCTCCATGTGAAAAGCACAATTCTTCTTTATCTTTATTCACTAATAAATTCTCGTGGAACACGGTTAGTAAGTGAACTAATAATTTCATAACTTCGTATTTTATTACACCACTTACCTACTTCTTCAACTGTTAATAAGTCATTATCCCAAAGATAAACATCGGTTTCTAAACTAACATCAGATATGTCTGTAACATCTAACATCATACTATCCATACAAATAGCAATTATTTTCGCCTTTTGTTTATTAATAATAACATAAGCATCTTTAATATCTAAACTGGTTAACCCATCAGCATAACCAAAAGGAATGGTAGCTATTTTCGTTTTTCTATCAGCTGTAAATACCTGTCCATAACCAACGGATTCTCCTTTATCAATTGTCTTTAAAAAATTAATTTTCGTTTTTAAGACGGCTGAAGGATATAATTCTATTTTTGTTTTCAATTCTTCAAGTGGATAATATCCATACATCATAATCCCAATTCTAACCATATTATATAATTGATCCTTATTATTTAATAACCCACCACTACTATAAGCATGAACGTATTTAAAACTTAAATTATAATCTTTTAATATTTTAATTGCTTGATTAAAAATAGTAATTTGATTTGTTGAATATTTAATATCATTATTACTCGATAAATGAGTAAAAACGCCTTCAACTAAAATATTATCTAATTTCATTAATTCTTCAATAAAGTTAGATAAATCATTTATCTTAATTCCCGTTCTATTCATCCCTGTTTCAATTTCTAAATGAACAGTTATTTCTTTCGAAGTCATTTTCGATAAATTTTTAATCATTTCAATTGAACAAGCACTAACAGTTAAATTATATTTAATATAAGATGATAATTCTTCTAAACCAGAAGGATTTAATACTAATATCTTTTTTTTATACCCTAAATCCCGTAAAACAATAGCTTCATCAACTAAAGCAACAGCTACATAATTAAATGTTTCTAAAAATGATAACATCATATTAATATGAGTTCCATAACCATTAGCTTTAATAACCGGAAGAAAATTAACATCACTTCCTATAAATTTTTTTATATTTTCAATATTCTTATTAATATTGTCTAAATTAACAACGAGTCTCGTAGTTCGCATTTTTTACCTCCAACTAATATAATTATATACCATTTTAAATTATTTTGTAGCATTAATAAGACATATTTTAAAATAAAAGCTTTAAATTACAATAAAACCTCTTAAAAGAGGTCTTATTAAATCTTCCTTAAACTGATTTATACTTACTTAATAACTGTTTACATATCTCTTTAATAGCATCCTTATCATTGGTTTCACTTAAAAGACTATCATATTGTTCAATTGTTTTAATAAATTCATTATTTAACGTTATTGTTGCAATAGTTGTTTCAAACTCATATATATTTTGAATTTTCATCGCATTATCTTTAGATAAACTCATTCCTACATAAACATAATATAATTCATTTTTGACCTCGTAAATATAATTATCAATTGCTTTAGTATTATTAATCATATTATCATAATTAGAATAAATTCCTTGTTGCACTAAATATACCGTTTTACCATTTAAAAAAGTTGGTAAAACAGCATCATCATATTCTTTAATAACATAATATGAAAATAAAAAACCAATAAATAAAGATATAATAATTATTATTAAATACTTTTTCATTTAATCACCATTATTATTATATATTATTAAATTGGCTTATTTTGTCAAATTATTTAATTAATTCATTAATCCTTGTCACAATATCATTAACACTAACATCATAAACTTCACCAGTAGCTCTTATTTTAAGTTCAACTAACTCATCTTGGACTTTTTTACCAACGACAATTTGATAAGGTATTCCAATTAAATCCATATCATTAAACTTAATTCCAGCCCGTTCATCTCTATCATCAATAATCGAATCAATCTTACTTCTATTTAATTCGTTATATAAAGCATTAGCTAAAGCCTTTTGTTTATCATCCTTTTTATCAATTAACACAATCGCTACTTTATAAGGAGCAATATTAACCGGCCATATTAAACCGAATTGATCGTTTGATTGTTCAACAACACTTGCCATAATGCGCCCTAGTCCGATTCCATAAGAACCCATAACAACCGGTTTTAATTCATTATGTTCGTCTAAATAAGTTAAATCAAGAGCTGAAGAATATTTGGTCCCTAATTTAAATGTATTTCCAATTTCAATTCCCTTTTTAAAATATAAAGGTTTACCACATTTTAAACATAAATCCCCTTCTTTAACTTCTTTAATATCACCAACATAATCATAGTTAAAATCAGAATTATTAACATCTTTATAATGATAATCCGTTTTATTAGCACCAACAATATAATTATATTTATATAAAACATCATTATCGATAATAATTTTAATATCAAGTCCAATTGGTCCAGCAAATCCTACATCAGCATTAGTAATTCTTTTAACATCTTCGAAGCTAGCTAGTTCAATAGCATTAGCATTAACTAATTTTCTTAATTTAGTTTCGTTAATTTCACGATCACCACTCACTAAACATCCATAAAATTCATCATCCATTTTATATATTAATGTTTTAACAAAGCGATTAGGTTTTTCTTTTAATAATTTAGCAACTTCATCAATTGTTTTAGCATTAGGAGTATGTTTTAGTTGTTTTGTTTTAATTCTTTCAAGTTTACTTTTATTAACAACACATTCACTAACTTCAATATTAGAAGCATAACCACAATCACATAGTACTAACGTATCTTCACCAATCTCAGTAATAGCCTGGAACTCTTCACTAAGTAAGCCCCCCATAACTCCTGTATCAGCTATCACAATTCGGTAATCAATCCCAATTCGATCAAAAATGCGTTTATAAGCATCAAACATCTTTTGATAAGACTTATTAGCTGAATCATGATTAATATCAAAACTATAAGCATCTTTCATAAAAAATTCCCGAACCCGAATAAGACCATAACGAGGTCTCGGTTCATCACGATATTTATTACCAATTTGATATAAATTAAATGGCATATCTTTATATGATTTAATTTTCATTCGAGCCGCTTCGGCAAAAAACTCTTCATGAGTAGGTCCTAAAACTAATGAGCGATTATATCGATCTTTTAAACTAAACATATCATGACCAAAATTAGCTCTTCTACCACTATTAATATAAACATCTTCCGGTAATAAATTAGGCATCAATAATTCTTTAGCACCAGCTTTATCCATCTCATCTCTGATAATCTCTTCGATATTTTTTAACACTCTTAAACCAAGTGGCATATACATATATATTCCATTTCCAATTTTTTTAATCATTCCACTTCTAACTAGTAAATTACCACTAGTTGTTTCTTCATCTTTGACATTTTCTCTTAAAGTGTAAAAAAATTGTTCACTTAATCTCATAGTTTCACCTCAACTATTAATAATTATATAACAAATTAATTTAAAAGTACATTAGAAATAAAAAAAACAGCTATTTAAAGCTATTTATTATCGACAAACCAGATCTTACTAATATCACTACTGCTACTTGATGGAGCCGGATTTGGCATGTCTAATTTAATCATAACAGGAACTTTAAAAGCCGTTCCAAATCCAATACAATTACCTGGTTGTAAGATTCTTAATCGTTTAACTATTTCATTTGTTATATTAGGAACCATTGTTTTAATATAATCAACATCAACTGGATGAAGCATTTTAAAAATAAGGAAGTTGTTACATTGGGATAAAGATGTTTCCGATAATTCACTAGGTCGTTGGGAAACAAGACCTAATAAAACTCCATATTTTCTACCTTCTTTGGTGATTCGGTCAAAAATATTATAACCTAATAAATTAATATCGATATCTTTTTGAACATACCTATGAGCTTCTTCTAAAATAATATGAATAGGTACCGATGCCCTTTTATCTAAACTTTTCGAATAATCGAAAAACATTTTAGAAAAAACCTTCGTAATATTTTTAGCAAATCGATCATCAACATAATTAATATTAAAGTTAACAATTTGAGCTTTTCTACCATTAGTAGCTGTTAATAACTCTTTAATGTATTCATCTTGGGTTACATATTTATCATATTCAAAATAAGCCCGGTATTCACTACTAACTAATGAATGTAGTCTTATTTTTAAAACACTAGCATCCTCATATACTTTATCGTTATTTAAAATCCCTTCTGAAATTAAAGCAAAATCAAAAGCACTTTTTAAATCATCTAAATTATATTTAAAATCTCCTTTTGGTAAAACTAACTCTAAACTCTCATCTAAAAATTTTTCAATAAAACTTGTTAATAATTCCATATCCCTAATTTTACCAGTCGCATCAATTAATAAACATTGTTTTAATGGTCTTGTATAACCTGGTTGAAATATTGGGGTATCTAAATTTAATTCAGCTGTTTTATAAAAACTTAAAATTGAAAAAATTTGATCTCTAATTTGAGCTGGTGGATTACCACTGGCCAGGATATCTAATAACGCTCTTGCAATAATATCATTTTTATGTTTAATAACATTATCTTCATTTCTGGCAAAAACATTAACTAACTTTAAAGCTTTCTCAATAATGGGAATTTGATTCATTTTCTCGGCACCTAATAAGATAGCTAAATCATCAACTCCTAAAAGCCAAGTTGGGATTTTTAATACTTCTGCTTCACTAAAATGTAAATTAGTAGTATAAGCTTTAAAATTGATATTGGGATTATTTTTTGAAATGTCACTAAAAGCATTATGATATTCGCCATAAGCATCAAAAATAAATAAACTAGCTCGATAAGGAATTTTATTTTTTTTATCAAAAATATTTTGAATAATACGCGCTACTCCACATGATTTACCACTGCCTGTTGAACCTAACATGGCAAAATGGTTAGAAAAGAAACTATTAATATTAACCCCTATTTTAACACCATCATAAACCGAACTTTTACCTAAATATAAATCTCTTTCTTCTTTATAATGTTCAATTCCAATAATCATAGGAATTTTTTCTTTGGAAATAAGTAAAACTTTAGACGCAAAGGAAGGTTTTACCATAACCCCAAAAATAAAAGTATCGTTTATTATTTCTCCTAATAAATTAATATGAGCGATATCGTTTTTAATATCGATTATTTCACCCACAATTTTTCTTTTATCATCATCCATAATAACATGAATGTTGATTAAGTTCTCAAAATCATAAACTGATACCGCTAATTTTAATAATACTACATTTTCTTCAATTCCAATTATATTTCCTAACATAAGTGTCCTCCTACAGTATATATACATTATACATTAATTTCATAAAAAAATAAAGCCAAATTAGAATATCTACAAAAAAAGAGTAAACCACTAAAATAATGGTTTTCCCATTTAAATGGCAAAACTAATGATCATTATAAGCTTCTTGTTCTTCTTCTTCTTTAAAAGTAATTAATGGAGAGTCTATTATTAAATTTTTAAATCTAGTAACATCTAATTCCTTATAATCTTTTAATCCAACTACTACTCTATTGCTCCAAGCATCCACAGACAAAGTTGCAATAGGATTTCCAAAAGTAAAATCTTCGATATAATTATTTTTGAAATAATTTTCAATAAAATCCCTAACTTCATTTAATGCTTTATATGAATATTCTACATACTCAATTATTGCATTATCATCCACTTCGATAACATCTCGATACATAGGATATTCTCCCGATATTTCATTTGGTATATTATCTTGAACAATTTGAATAACTAAATAATGTTCACTATTAATATAAAGTCCACCAACAAAATCAGGATATATAATCTCTCCATCAATAGCTGTTGGAAATAATGATTTAATTTTACTTATACTTTCTTTAGAATGAGCATTCTGATCAAATAATTTATTATTATCTCCAACATTTTCACTAACTTCACCTATTACAATTAATATCACTATTATTCCAATAAAGATAATAATAGGAATAATTATTTTTATTTGATTCATCTAATTAAACTCCTATATAGATTATACTATAAATTTTACCAAAAATAAAAAAATCGGAAGGAGTTAACCGATTTTTATACTTGTTTTATAGTGAAAATAACACCTTTTTTTTCATTGATAACACTTATTTCATAACCAAGTAAATTAAGTGTTTTTTTAACAATTGATAACCCTAAACCAAATTGACCATTTATACCTTTTTTGTAGGGAGTAAATAAATCATCAAAGATATTCTCATCAATATTAGGTCCATCATTGTAAAAGGTTATTTTACTGTTTTTAACTTTTATTTGGATTTGTTTATCCGCATATCTTAAAAAATTATTTAAAAGATTATCGATAATAGCTTCCCACATATCATAAGTACCATTAAAAATACTTTTACCAATAAAATCAACTTTAATTTCAACATCTTTTCTTTGAAATCGAAATTTATTAACAGCTTCATCAATAATTGGTTTAATATCCATTTTTTCATTATTAAAATATTCTATTTCTTTAATATAAGCAAGTTTATTTAGATACAAAAGGGAGTGTACTTTAGCTTCTAACTTATCAACTTGTTCATTAATAACCTTTTTACAAATAGTGGGGTCTAAAACACCATCATCGATTGCTTCCATATGCGATTTAATTACCATAAGAGGAGTTTTAAAATCATGTGATATATTTTGATACATTTGGTTTTTATATTCTTCTTGAGTCTTTAAATTAACTCTCATTTGATCAATAGCATTAGATAACGTTGTCAATTCATCATCAATTTTACTATCAAACTTATTGACATATTCATCATTATCAATATTTTCAACTTTCTTTTCTAATAATTCAATTTTATAAACTAATCTTCGAACCCAGATAACAATCATTCCCACTGAAATAATCAAAGTCATAATTAAAGTAGGAAGAAGGATTTCCATAATATCACTTCTGATATTTAAAATATAATCATTATTAGTTAATGCAATTTTTTTAACATGATTGTTATTAAGCATGTAATAATAATATGTTCGACCTAGATAAGTAAATTTACCACATTCTGATTGAATATATTCGATAACTTGTATAGGATTTAATTCAATAATACTAGTTAAATTATCAGAAACAATAATCTCATTATTAACAATATATAAATATCCAATATCATTGAAGTTAGTATTCTTTAAATCACTCTTAATTAAATTAAGTGGTTGTTTTAAATATTCATATATATTTTTTTCATATATAGGTAATAACAAATTCGGAAGGAGTAACCCTAAACTAATAAAAATTATTCCTAAAATGATTATAATAATTGAAATTAATTGTCGATATAAAGTTGTTTTAATCTTCATGTTAAACGATACCCATATCCATATATTGTATTAATATTTAATTTTGGCATTTTTTTTCTTAACCTTCTAACTAAATCATCCACTACTCGATCGCTACCAAAATAATTAGTATCCCATATTTTTTTTAAAATATCATCACGACTAAATGATTTGTTTTTATTATTTAATAATAAATTTAATAAATCAAATTCTAAAGTAGTTAAATTAATTTCGTTTTCTTGGTCCCATACGCTTCTTTTTTCTACATTTATCTTATAAGTATCGTATTTAATTTTAGAAGAATCATTATATACTCGTTTTAAAATATTAGCTATTCTTAGCATTAATTCTTTAGGTGAATAAGGTTTGGTAATATAATCATCACTACCTAACTCTAAACCAATAATCTTATCTAATTCTTGATCACGGGCTGAGGTAAAAATAACAGGAGTGTTAGCATCTTGTCTAATTTTTTTAATTAAATCATAACCGCTAATACTATCACCTAACATAATATCTAAAACCCAAAGATCAATTTTATCAGTACCAATAAAATCATAAGCACTTTTACCGTTGAAAAATTGAGTTACTTGATAACCTTCCTTTTCCATATAAGATTTTATTAAATGATTAAGAGATTCCTCATCTTCAACTAAACATATTTTATACATATAAATCACCTATCAATAGTATATCACAAACCATAAAATTTACTATCCTTCTTTTTCTACATTATCAACCTCCTTACAATAATAGTATAAAACATAATTATGGTAATAATTTGATAAAATAATGGGAAATTATGGTAGAAAAAAAGAAGATTATAAATCCTCAATTTCTAAATTTTTAAGCATGTCATCAATTGTTAATATTACTTCATCAACTTGTTCTAAAGAAACATCTTCCGTTTTCTCTTCTTCGATCACTTTAGAAACAACATTTTTAGTTAATTGACAAATAATAAAACAATCATCAAGACCTTTTTTAGAAATAACTGTTCCCGTTGAATATCGGTCAACAATTGGTAATTCAGTTATTTTAATACTATTTATTTCATTATCTAGTTTAAGACCTAAATGTTTATCATCAGTAATAAATGATTTTAAAATCTTATATGGATTAGTTTTGACATCACGAACTAATAAAATCCCTTTTCGTGCTCTCGTTGATGATTCAAACTCTGATAATTTAATTCTTTTTCCTGTTCCATTAGCGGTTATAACGGTTATATATTCACTATCATTAAAAACTTCACCACTAACAATCTCATCATCTTTTAAATTGATCGCTTTAACCCCACTGGCCTTTATACCAATAATTGATATCTCATCGATATTATATCTTAATCCATAACCATTTTTGGTCGTAATAAATATTTCCCGTCCAACCTCATTAGTTATACTAACAACCTTATCATTCTTTTTTAATTTCATACAACTCATCGGTTTAGAATATCTAGTGACTTTAAAATCAACTAAATTAGTTCGTTTAACTAAACCATTTTTACTTAATATAGTAATATAAGAATTATCATTAAAATCATATACTGGAATACTACCAATAATAAATTCATTACTATCTAATTTGATAATATTACTAATATGTTTTCCTAACTCTTTCCACTTTAAATCAGGAATCTCATATACTGGGACATATAAATAATTACCTAAATCAGTAAACAATAGTACTGTATCTAACGTATTCATTTGATATAAACCAATAATATAATCGCCCTCTTTGACCATTGTCTCATCTTCATTAGCATTATAACTTCTTAAAGATACCCGTTTTACATAACCATCTTTCGTAACTACAACGATACAATCTTCTTTAGCAATCATCGAAGTCGTATCTATTTTTATGTCAACAACTTCATCTTCAACCGCTGTTTTTCTTAAAGTTGCATATTCCTTTTTAACACTTTGAAGTTCTTCTTTCATAACTTTTTTTAACTTGTTCTCATCATCTAATATGGCTTGTAAAGCTTCAATTAAAGATAATAACTTAGCTTTTCTTTCTAATAGTTCTGTTACATCAGTATTAGTTAATTTATACAATTGTAACATCACAATAGCTTCAGCTTGTTTTTCAGTAAAGTCAAATTGACTAACCAAATTATCTTTAGCATCAGTTTTATTTTTAGAACTTCTAATTAATTTAATAATTTCATCTAAAATAGATAACGCTTTTACTAATCCTTCGACAATGTGAATTTCCGCCTTAGCATGATCTAAATCAAAATTAGTTCTCTTAACGATAACTTCTCTTTGATGATTAATATAAGCATCTAATATGTCTAAAAGTCCTAAAGTAACTGGTCTTCGATTAACAATCGCAACCATATTATAGTTAAACGATATTTGTAAATCAGTATTTTTAAGTAAATAATTGATAACTAAATCAGTATTAGTATCCTTTTTTAAATCGATAACAATCGTTTCAGGATTTTCTAAATCCGATTCATCTCTTACTTCTAAAATACCATCAACTTTTTTATCAATTCTTATATCGTCGATTTTTTTAACTAATAAACTTTTATTAACATCAAAAGGAATCTCTGTAATAACAATTTGATCTTTCCCTTTACCTTTAACTACTTCGTATTTAGACTTAATCATAACCCGACCCCGACCCGTTTTAAAAGCATCGATAATTCCTTGCTTACCACAAACAATAGCTCCTGTTGAAAAATCCGGGCCTTTAACAATCTCCATAATCGTGTCTAAATAGCAATTCGGACTATCAATTCTCTTAATCGTCGCATCGATTATTTCACCTAAATTATGAGGAGGAATATTCGTTGCATACCCAGCACTTATTCCACTTGAACCATTAACTAACAAGTTCGGAAATTTAGCTGGAAGAACCGTTGGTTCTAATAAAGTATCATCGTAATTATATGTCATTTCAACCGTACTTTTATTAATATCAATTAGTAACTCATTACTAATTTTAGATAATCTAGCTTCGGTATAACGATGAGCAGCTGGACTATCACCATCCATCGATCCATTATTTCCATGGATATCGATTAAAATTGTATTTTGTTTCCACCATTGACTCATTCTCACCATAGCTTCATAAATACTAGAATCGCCATGAGGATGGTAATGTCCCATTACATCTCCAACTGTTTTAGCTGACTTTCGATATGATTTATCGTAAGTATTTTTCTCTTCATACATCGTATAAAGAATTCTTCTTTGAACCGGTTTTAAACCATCCCTAACATCTGGTAGGGCCCTATCTTGAATAATTGTTTTGGAATATTGTCCGAAACGTTCACCCATAATATCTTCTAAAGAATAATCGTGGATCTTTTTTAATATGTCATTCATAACTTCACCTCAAAATATATTTTAACTTAAAAATGGTGTATAATTAATTGGAAAGGATGTTAAATATGTTAGTTAGAATTAATCAGTATCAATTAGAAAGTCCGAAAGTAACTAAAAAAAGAAAAATTTTAGTTATGTCAGATATTCATAATAACGAACAAGTTTTAGATAAACTACTTAGTATTATCAAACTAGATACTCCTGATTATCTTTGTTTAGTTGGGGACATCGTCGAATATAATAATGATAATATTGATAAATTATTAGTCTGGTTGAAAGAACTATCTTATTTAACAAATGTCATTATAACCTATGGTAACCATGAAAATGTAGCTCGGATAAAGGATAAATGGGTTATTAAAGAAGATAATAATTTATATCATAATACCAACTGTCATGTTTTAAATAAGCCATTTGACCAAATAATAATCGATAACATTTCGTTTTATGCCATTAATATGCCAATAACTTGGTATCAATATGAAAAATCAAATAAACCTTTTTTTAACAAATTTATAAATAACATATCTATTCCTCAATATAACCATTTAAATATTTTATTAAGTCATTCCCCTAAATGGTTTATTCATAAAAATAAAATTGTTAATTATCAATTCCTTAAAGAAGTTGATTTAATCCTATCTGGCCACAATCATGGTGGATTAGTGCCCAGATCATTAACTAAAATCGTTCCTTTTAGAATTGGCTTTGGTCCATATTATACAGTCATTAAAAATGCCTATGGACATTATTATAACAATGACAAAGCATTAATTATATCAAGTGGTATTACTAAACTAGCAAAAGTCAATAAACCTGTGCATCATCTTAATCAATTCTATTTACCCGATATCGAAGAAATAATTTTAATTCCTTCTCAAAAAACTAATTTTTATTTTACTAAAAGTACTAAATATTAACCATTTAGGTAATCATCTTTTAAACTAAAGTCGACGTTTTCTTCGATCCATTCTTTTCGGGGTTCAACCTTATCCCCCATTAAAATGCTTACTCTTTTTTCAGCTAAAGCAACATCATTAATGTTAACCTTAACCAAACTTCTCGTACTAGGATTCATCGTTGTTTCCCATAATTGATCAGGATTCATTTCCCCTAACCCTTTATATCTTTGGGTTTCTAATTTAATTTTACTGGCTTTAAGAACTTCTCTTCGTTCTTCATCCGTCCATGCATAGATAATCGTTTTTCCATTATATAATTTATATAAAGGAGGCATAGCAATATATAACCTTCCATTTTCAATTAATGGTTTCATATATCGATAAAAGAAAGTTAATAGTAACACTTGAATATGTGACCCATCAACATCAGCATCCGTCATAATAATTACTTTGTCATAATTAGTATCATTAATGTCAAAATCACTACCTACACCAGCTCCAACTGTATGAATAATAGTATTGATTTCTTCATTTTTTAAAATCTCATCTAATTTGGCCTTTTCACAATTTAAAACCTTACCTCTTAACGGTAAAATGGCCTGAAAGGTTCGGTCTCGACCTTGTTTAGCTGAGCCCCCAGCAGAATCACCTTCCACTAAAAATAATTCGTTTCTTTTCGGATTTTTAGTTTGGGCCGGAGTTAATTTACCAGATAAAGCCTGGTCTTTTTTATTTTTGCCCTTACCATTTCTGGCTTCATCCCGAGCTTTTCGCGCTGCTTCTCTAACGGTTTTACTTTTAATCATCTTATTTAAAATATCAGTAGCTATCGCTTTATTTTCTTCTAGAAAAAATTGTAATTTTTCGCCAACAATACTTTCAACAACAGTTCTAGCTATTGGCGTTCCTAATTTAGATTTGGTTTGCCCTTCAAATTGTAATAAGGATTCCGGTATTTGTAAACTAATAATAGCTGTTAATCCTTCTCTTGTATCATTTCCTTCTAAATTTTTATCCTTGTTTTTTAAATAATTATTGTTTTTAGCATAATCGTTAAAAATCCTTGTAATAGCTGTTTTAAGGCCAATTTCATGGGTACCCCCATCCGTTGTTTTAACGTTGTTAGCAAAACTAATGATATTTTCCGAATAAGTATCGGTATATTGGAAAGCCATTTCAACATTAATACCATCTTTTGTACCCTCAAAATGAGCGACTTTATGAAGGGCACTTTTACCATCGTTTAAATACTCGACAAATGATTTCAAGCCGTTTTCATAACAAAAGGTATCTTGTTTTTTATCTTCTTCATCAATTATTTCGACTGTTAAATTTTTTAGTAAAAAAGCTGATTCTTGCATTCTTTCACATATCGTTGTATAAGAAAAATGATTGTTAAAAATTTCTGGGTCTGGTAAAAACCGCACTTTAGTTCCTGTTTTACTAGTTTTTTCTACTTTTTCCAAAGGTATTTTAACCTTACCACCATTTTCAAAACGAATATAGTAAGTATATCCATCTCTTTTAATCGTTACTTCCATCCATTTACTTAAAGCATTAACAACTGAGGCTCCAACCCCATGCAATCCGCCAGATACTTTGTAACCAATACTCTCGAATTTCCCCCCAGCATGTAATACTGTATAAATAATTTCTGGAGTACTAACCCCTGAGGAATGAATTCCAATTGGGACCCCTCTTCCCTCATCTTCAATACTTACTGATTTATCCGAATGTAAAGTTATTTTTATTTTTTTCCCAAAACCATTTAATACTTCATCGATACTATTATCGACAATTTCCCATACTAAATGATGTAATCCTCTTTTGTCAGTTGTCCCAATATACATTGCTGGTCTTTTTCGAACGGCATCTAAACCTTCTAATATTTTTATCGAACTTTCGTCATACTTCACCATGATATCACCAAATTCATTATACATGAATTTACTTTGTTTTACAAGCATATATTAATTATATTGATGTTTAATATATTTTTATTTAAAAATATGTTATACTTATTTTAGGTGATTAGAAATGACAATTACATTAAAAGTTAGTGATAATACAAAACAAAAAATGATGGAATATTTTGAAGATAAAAAAAGACCTAAAACTCCTGACTATGCCATCTTTCAAGCCCAAGAAGCTGATACTGTTATTACATTATATAGTTCAGGTAAAGCTGTTTTTCAAGGGATAAGTGCCGATATTGATGCGAATATGTGGAAGGAAATGGAACGACATTTAAATCCTACTAAAAAAATCGACATAACGAATAGTGAGGACAAAAAAAAGAAGGATAAAGTTGATGAATATGTCGACCCTAAAATATATCGAAGTAATACAATTGGATCTGATGAAGTTGGTACTGGTGATTACTTTGGTCCAATTGTTGTAACGGCTACTTATGTAGCTAAAGAAAACATTCCGTTTTTAGAGGAATTAGGAGTTAAAGATTCTAAAAAATTAACCGATGAAAAAATATTAGAAATGGTTCCTCAAATCATTAAAAAAATTCCTTATGAATGTATGACATTATCTAATAAACAATATAATGATCATTATGGTACAGATATGAATATGAATAAAATTAAAGCTATACTACATAATAAGGTTCTACTTAAAATAACTAATAATTATAAAGCTGATTATGTCGTTGTCGATCAATTTGCTAAACCTTATACCTATTTTAGTTATTTAAAAGATACTAATTATTATAAAAACATAACCTTTTTAACCAAAGCTGAAAGTAAATGCTTATCAGTTGCTTGTGCATCATTAATAAGTCGTTATTTTTTCTTAAAAGAATTTGATAAATTAGGTGAACAACTTGATCTCTTCTTAGTTAAAGGTGCTAGCGATAAAGTGGATGAAGTAGGCACTAAAATAGTTAAAAAGTATGGATTTGATAAATTAAAGGATATCGCTAAATTAAATTTTAAAAATACTGATAAAATAAAAGAATTAGTTAATTTAAACTAATTTTTTTATAAACCTTGGCTTAACATTGTTTTTAATTTTCAGCATTATTCCATCCATAAACTTTAACTAAAGAAGTATATGGATAAGTATAAGCTGACATCGGATAATTTTCTAAATCAACGGTATTAGAATTAACTAAGATATCCACAACCTTGTCATTCTTTTTATAAGCACCAACTGAAATTAAAGCATGACGAAGAAAATTAATAGAACCAACTAAAATAGGGTCGCCTGCTTCAGCATAATAAAGATTTTCATCCACTGTTGCACATAATCCATATCCTGTATTCTTTTTAGCATATTCATAGAAATATGGCACATATGTCCATGTATAAACTAATCCTTTTTCATTTTCTCTTTCATTATATGGACCATCAGCTTTCCACTGTAAATAACTTTTAGCCAATCCAATATAATCCATTGGAATTCCTCCAACATATAAAACTTGTGATACATAATTCTGACAATTAGCATCATAAGTATGCCATTCACTATTTCTTTTATTAACCCATTTCTTAGCATAATCTAAAGCTTTACTTCGGTCAAAGGAATTATCACAACTTTTACCCACAATTCCCTTATTTAAATAATCATTATAATCCTTTTTTAAAGCTGCCACTTTTTGATTAGTTAAAGTTACATAATCATTTTTAATTTTATCTAGTTTAACTTTATAATCACTATCATTGTTATATTTGTCTGTAATCATAACGAAAAAATCTTGAACTTTATTATACTTAATAATCTTATATTCATTATCAACCTTTTTAAACGTAAATTCATTTTTAATATTATAAACTTTTGATTCAATATCTTTCATAAAATTAAATCGTAAATAATTGCTTTCTAAAACAGTTACAGCTACTTCATTATTTTCATTTGATACTGAAGTAAAATTCAAATCATAAGCAACATGATTT
>CAZIFR010000008.1:0-18508 GCA_964539185.1 uncultured Muribaculaceae bacterium
ATATCAAGATAAACATTATTTCCCACTAGCTCGTCAGCTTCAATAATATATTTATTTCCCAATTCTGTAATTTTTGCGCCAAGTAATTCAAATCCCTTTAAATGTTGGTCAATAGGTCTTGTACCAATCGAACATCCTCCAGGAAAATAAACTTCAACCTTTTTATATTTTCCTAATAAGGCTCCCATAAAATAATACGAAGCGCGTAATTTTTTAGCTTTATTCTCAGGTATTTCACGATTAAATAGTTGGGTATTATCAATTACCATTTTTTTATCTTCTAAAATTACACTAGCTCCTAAAAATTCTAATATTTCACTTAAAGCATTTATATCTGATATATTAGGTATATTATCAATCGTAACAATTCCATCTGATAATAATGCGGCTGGTACTAAAGCTACTGCACTATTTTTTGCCCCACTTATTTTTATACTTCCCGTCAATTCATGATTACCATCAATTATTATTTTTTTCATTATTTCCTCCACTACTATATTTTTATGTAATATTTAGTTTTGTGTGTTATAACCTATTTATACTTCCAAACAATTCTAATTTAGACTTAACGATACTTTTAATACTCTCTTCACCACTTTTTATAATTTTACGAGGATCATATACATCAGGATTCTCTTGTAAATATTTTCTTACCGCTTTACTCCACACAATTTGTAATTCTGTATTTAGGTTTATTTTATTTATTCCACAAGAAATTGATTTTTTAATTAAATCATCGGGTATTCCTGTTCCACCGTGCAACACTAATGGGATTCTAATAATCTCTTTAATTTGTGTCATTTTGACAAAATCTAGTTTTGGGGTACCTTTATATAAGCCATGAATGCTTCCTAAAGCCGGGGCTAGAAAGTCAACATTAGTTTCCCTAACTAAAGCTACAACATCATCTATTTTAGCATACAGTAACTCACTAACAACACCATCTTCAGATCCACCAATCGCTCCTACCTCAGCTTCAACTGATACATGGTGCTTTTTAGCATATTCAATAACCTTTTTAGTTATAAGAATATTTTCATTTAAAGGAAACTTCGAAGCATCAATCATTACTGAAGTAAATCCACCATTAATTGCCTTAACGCAATTTTCAAAACTACTACCGTGGTCCAAATGAAGACACACTGGAATTGTTATATTTAAATCTCTAATTAGTGATTTTACTAAATTGCCAACAGTATTATATCCTCCCATATATTTTGTTGCCCCTTCACTGACACCCAAAATAACTGGGGACCTATTGACTTGACATTCTTCTAATATGAATTTAGTCCATTCTAAATTATTAATATTAAATTGTGCAATAGCGTATTTTTCATCGCTCGCTTTTAAAAGCATTTCGTTTGCATTTACTAACATATTATCACCCATTTAATTATATCTATAAAAAAAAAGAAAAGCAAGAATCTTTGATAAGACAATGTCAACCAAACAAATATAAAAAACCAATAAAAATAAGCATTAGCCCTCCAATTATCAAAGTTATTTTACCTAAAATTAAATTTAACCTTTTTCCAATATTAAGCCCTATAAAGGTAAATACACCACTAATAATCGCAAAGACTAACGCAGCAAAAAAATAATGAGGAATAATTAAGTTTAATCCTATTCCTAATGAAAAACTATCAATACTTACAGCTAAACCGAAAAATAAAAAATCCTTTACCGTTGTTAATGGCATTGAATCGGTTTTTTTATAAGATTCTATTATCATTTGTATCCCAATTATAAATAGAATAAAAAAAACAATTGCTGAGGATGGCACGGGTAATAAATGAATTATTTTCGAACCAATAAGCATGCCTATAAGAGGCATTAAAAAATGATATACAGCTACTATGACAGATAAAATATGAATCTTTTTTTTATTTAATCCAAGCATTCCATATGCTAATGACAAGGAAAAGGCATCCATACTTAAACCAACAGCTATTAAAACAATAACTAACATATATCCTCCTACAAAATAATATTTAAAGGAAGATTAATTATACTACTTTTCCCAAAAAATAATTTCTTCATTATTATTTTTTAATATATTATTTATTTTTGAAAACGGTTTACTACCTAAAAAACCTCTACTAGCTGATAATGGTGATGGGTGGACTGATTCGATTATATGATGCTGTGGATTAGTTATTAATTCTTTTTTACTTCTAGCGTAATTTCCCCATAAAACAAATATTATTGGCTTTTCCCTATTATTTAAATGTTTAATTATATTATCAGTAAAAGTTTCCCAACCATAATTTCGATGAGATAATGGTTTGTTCTGTTCAACAGACATAATAGCATTTAGTAATAATACCCCTTGCTTTGCCCAATTGGTTAAATCATTTTCACTTCTGTGAATCCCTAAATCATTATTTAATTCTTTTAAAATGTTCATTAGTGATGGAGGCCTTTTAACATCATTTTGAACGGAAAAAGCTAACCCATGGGCCTCATTTTCTCCATGATATGGATCTTGACCTAAAACAACAACTTTTACTTCTTCATAATCCGTGTATCGCAAAGCGTTAAAAATATCTTTATATGGAGGAAAACAAATCTTTTGCTTATACTCATTTTTTATAAAATTGCCTAATTTTGTAAAATATTCTTGTTGAAATTCAACTTTTAAAACTTCATCCCATTTTTTATTAATCATCTTTTTCTCCCAAATAATTAGCTATTTTAATAAATATTTCAACAGATAATTGTTCAGCTCTAACACTTAAATCATAATTATATTGAGACAATATTTTATCAATTTTGCTTAAATCGTAATTCTTTAAATTGTTTTTTATTGTTTTTCTTTTTTGTTTAAAGCTATCCTTTACAAGTCTAAAAAATAAATCGTTATTTTTCAACTTTGTTACCTTCTTTTTAGTAAATTCAATAACTATACTGTCAACGTTTGGTTTTGGATAAAAGACATTGCTGCTTACATTCAGTAATTTTTTCACTTCAAAATAATAATTTAAATAAACCGATAATGATCCATACTCCTTCTTTCCTGGACTAGCTTTAAATCTATCTCCAACTTCCTTTTGAACCATTATAACAATTTTATCAGGATTGATATTATCTTCTATCAATTTTACTAAAATAGGAGTCGTTATATAATAGGGCAAATTGGCTATTACATACAATTTTTTATATTTGTATTCTTTTATATCTAAAAAAACATTGCTTTTTAAAAAGTCTTCGTACTTTATTTTAATATTTTGATGTTTTTTTAAATTTTCTGTTAGAAAGGGTTTTAAAGTTTCATCAATTTCATAACATAAAACATGATTTCCGCTATCGGCTAATTTGTTAGTTAAAATACCCATCCCTGGTCCAATTTCAATAATTAATGAATCTTTTTCAATTTCTGATTTTTTTATAATTTGATCAATAATATTATTATCAACAATAAAATTTTGACCGTATTTTTTTTTGAAAAAAAACTCGTTATTTTTTACATTGTCTGAAATCTTTTTAACTCGAAAATCCATAACATCAGCTCCTTTTAAATTATAACATTATTATATAATAATTACTATAAAAAAAAGGATTTACCATCCCCATCTTTGAACACTAAATATAGCATTACCACTTTTATCAGTTGCACGTCCAATTTTTTCATCTTGTTCTGTTTCATATGCAATGTCTAAATGGTATTGCCCCTTTTCTAAATTTTTTTTCATATCATAACCTGTATCCATAACAATACCAGTAAAATCACCTAATCTCGTGTTTTTTATTTCGATAATTGTTCCACATGGGAAAAATGACAAAGCAGCAGCCAACACTCGAACATCGCCATATTCGCTATCTTTATAATAAATTCCATCATTAATCAAATTATATTCATTTTTATCAACCGTTTTACAAAAAACAATACCTTTACCATCACATGTTGAACAATCTGGTCCATATCCGGTTAAAATACCATTATATATCCCATATGATCCCGTTCCTTGAACGACTTCTTCGTTAATGACCCTTTGTTCATAAATTATATCACCATTGTTGTTTTTAAATATTAATCCATCTTCTCCTTTAATTAATACTTTAGAAATATTGTTTGGTATTGACAAATCATAGCTTTTAATTATTTGATAGTCTTTAACCTCGGTAAAAACACTTATGTTTTTGGTAACATTTTCGTTTATAATCTCAATTCGGTTTTCCTCAACATTAACACCCAAAGATGTTACTATTGATAAGATAATGAAACCTACCCATTTACCAATAAACTGTAGTAAATAAAGATTCATTTATTCACCTCTTATTACTTAACTCATGTTAATTTTATCATAAATCGACATTCAAGTCAAATTGGGAAATACTGTTTTCAGTTGTTATCTTTATTACTTCTTCTACACTAACTTTTTTAATTTCAGCAATTTTTTTAGCAATATATGCAATATTATATGGTTCATTTCTTTTTCCGCGAAAAGGTTCTGGGCTAAGGTAGGGGCTATCTGTTTCTAATAATAGGTATTTTAAATCTATCTTTTCAATAACTTCAACTAATTTTTTACTATTTTTAAAAGTTATTGGTCCACCAATTCCCAAAAAACAACCAATTTTAATAAACTTTTCAGCCATTTCATAACTAGAACTATAGCAATGAATTACTTTTCTTATTTTTGATGCATATTCTTTTAATATCTCATACGTATCATTTATTGCGTCTCTTGTATGAACCACAATTAGTTTATTATATTTTTCCGCTAGTTTAATTTGGTTTATAAATATTTCTTTTTGCTTTTCTTTATTTTCTTTTGTCCAATAATAATCCAATCCAATCTCGCCAATTCCAACTATCTTGGGATTAGTCAAGTTTTTTTCAATTAACTTCAAGTCGTTATCACTATGTTTTTCTAATTCAGTTGGGTGGATTCCTATAACACCATAAATATTTTCGTATTTCTTACACAATTGAATAACTTCTTTATTTGTTTCAAAATCTGTTCCAGCTACTATCATTATATTGTTTTCCATCTTCTTTATTACTTGATCTAAATCGTTATAATACTTTTTAAACAAATGACAATGGGTATCAATCATAGTTCACCTCCTACAAAAAAAGCTATTTCTAGCTATCTTACTAATAAATATTTTATAAATAAACATCCTACTAATGCTAAATAAACTAAATCTACAATATTAAAGGCTGCAATAATACTTGTTATAGCAATTAATACTGGTACAAAAGAAAGACATAAAATTGCTCTATCCGCCTTTTTATCATCCATTGATATTTTCTCCTCCAGAATTAACACACGCGACAATAACAATATAGCATTATTAATTTAATTTTGCAAAGAATTTTATAATCTTTTATTCGACATTTTACATAATATTTACATCATTCTAAATGTGTTTTTAAAAATTGTGATGCTATCTTAGCTATTTGAAACTCGTTTTCGGTAACCTTTTCTTCCGAAGAAAAAACCAACACTAATCCAACAACATCACCATTTACTATAATTGGACTAACAGCATAAGTGACATTTAAATCACTATTGTCGGTAATTTTTAACTTTTTTTCATACTTTTCTAATATTTCGATTCTTCTAGAAATCATTTCTTCTAAATCTATCCCAATAGATTTATTAATATATTCTTTTTTCAATGGCCCCGAAACAGCCAATATTGTATCTGTATCTGTTATAAGAATGTTGTATTTAATAAATGAAAATATTGAATCAGTAAAATTTTGAGCAAAATCATCTAGTTTTTTAATAATTGAATACTTTCTTAAAATTATCTTTTCTTCTTTATCTACATAAACTTCAAGACTGTCTCCTTCTTTAATTCTTAAATTTTTTCTTATTTCTTTAGGAATTACTATTCGACCAAGTTCATCAATTCTTCTAATTATTCCTGTTGCTTTCATTTTAACCTTCCTTCTCTAATATTGTAAATTGTTTTTTGTTTTTTATACAAAAAAAAGCACTAAATTGCTTTTTCTACTAATTCTAATAATGAAACCAAATAATATATAAAATGCTTTTCTAAACCATTTAAATTTAATCTCACCGTTATACAACCTAAAATAAGACTAACTTTGAAATTTGAATTTATCTTATATGATTCCATAAATAACTTTTTGCCATCAATTTTAGCAGTTATTTCTTTATCAAAAATAATTTCGATAATATTTTTATTTTGAATTACTTTTTTTACTTTTAATTTGCTGGCTAATGTTTCAAACCACTGTTCATACATATATATAATTAATTTTTCAGAAACTGTTCCAAAACGATCTTCTAAATTACTTTTCACTTGATTAAAGGTATCTAAATTATGTATATCGTTAATCATTCGATGAATTTCTATTTTTAATTCATCTTCTTCGACATATTCACTTTCAACATAAGTTTCAACATCTATTAAGGCCTGATTATCATCAATTTCTTCTTCTAAATATGTTCCTTTTAATTTTTCAATTTCTTCTTTTAAAATTTTTGTAAACAACTCTATTCCAACACTATCAATAAATCCTGCTTGCTCACTTCCAAGAATGTCACCAGCACCTCTTAATGTTAAATCACGCATAGCAATGGCAAACCCACTTCCTAACTCAGTAAATTCCTTAATTGAATTTAACCTCTTTAAGGCTAGTTCACTGAGTATTTTTCTATTATCATACATCAAATAGCAATAAGCAATTTTATTTGTTCTCCCAACTCTTCCTCTAAGTTGATATAACTGTGAGAGTCCAAAATGATCAGCATCAATTATTACAAGAGTATTAACATTTGGAATATCAATTCCTGTTTCAATAATAGTTGTACAAATTAAGACATCGTATTTTTTATTGATAAAATCCATCATTCTGTTTTCTAATTCTGTTTTTGGCAACTGCCCATGTGCATAAATGACTTTGGCCTCTTTTACTAATTCTTGTATTTGTCTACATTTATCCTCAATGTTAGAAATTTTATTATATAAAATAAATACTTGTCCAAAACGAGATAGTTCTTTGTAAATAGCATCCTTAATAATTGCATCATTATAAGAAAGAACATAAGTTTGAATAGGATACCTATCTTTAGGAGGGGTTTCTAAAAGTGACAAGCTTCTAACTCCAGATAACGACATTTGCAATGTTCTGGGAATAGGAGTTGCCGAAAGCGTTAAAATATCAATATTATTACGATATTTTTTAATTTTTTCTTTATGTTTCACACCAAATCGTTGTTCTTCATCGATAATTAAAAGGCCTAAATCTAAATAAGTGATTTTGTCATTTAATAACTTATGTGTTCCAATTACAAAATCTACGGTTCCTTTTTTTAATCCTTCAATTATTTTAGAAGTTTCTTTGGTTGTTGTGAATCTATTTAATAATTTTATATTAATAGGAAATGATTTAAATCGTTCAAGAGCATTTTGAAAATGTTGATTAGATAAAATAGTTGTCGGGCATAACAACGCAACTTGTTTTTTAGATATAATAGCCTTAAAAGCCGCTCTAAAAGCTAACTCCGTTTTACCATAGCCAACATCTCCACAAATTAACCGGTCCATTGGAAAACTAGATTCCATATCACTTTTTATATCTTCCATGGTTTTAATTTGCGAATCAGTTGGTGTATAAATAAATTCCCGTTCAAACTCATTTTGGTTTTCATCATCTTTTTCAAAAGGATAACCTTTAACCATTTCTCTTGATGCGTACAAATTTATTAAATCCTTGGCAATATCTGACGCCTTTTTTCTTGCATTTAATTTAACCTTTTGCCATTCTAAACTACCTAATTTATTTAATTTAGGGGTCAATCCTCCATTACCACTATATTTGCTTATGAATTCAATCTTTTCTACTGGAATATATAGAGAATCATTATCTTTATATTCTATTTTTAGATAATCTTTCATCAATCCGTTTTTAGATATTGTTTTTAACCCACAATACCTTCCAATTCCATGTACATGATGAACAACATAATCGCCTAAACTTAAAGAACTCATATCTTTTATTTTGGTTCCATATTTGAAGTTACTTTTATATGGACTGGGTCTTTCTCGGGCATTAAAAAGCTCTTTTTCACTAATAACAATATTGTTTTTAAAAATAAACCCTTCATTTATGTTTTTGACGATTATGTTAATTTTATTATCAATAATGTTATTTTCATTAGTTAAAATGATATTGTTTTTAATAATATTGGTAAGTTTATTGCCTTGTTTCACATTTGAAACACAAATAATAACAGCTTGATAATTGTTTAAATATTTAGTAAGTTTTTGAGATGTTTCATTAATATCATTAAATTTATCTGATATTACATATGAAACATAATTTTTTCCATCACCATTATCAAATTTACATAAATCGATAAAAGAATTAGATAATTCATCCAATGAATACATAAATTGAGATGACATATCTTTATTTTGACCAATGCAAAACTCTTTTATTTGATTTTCTAAAATTTTGTAGCTAATTTTTAAATCTCGGTAATCATTATAAAATAAAATGCCATTATTTAAATATTCTTTTATATTACAAACTAGCCCATATTTTTTTAAAGAGGCTTGTTGGGTTTTGTTTTCAATATTTTCTTCTGTTGTCACAAATTCAGTGTTAGGAATTATTTGAATTTTGTCAACATTTTCAATAGTTAATTGATTATTCACATCAAAAATGCGAATAGACTCTATCATATCTCCCCAAAATTCTATTCTGATTGGATTATCATAATTAATAGGAAAAATATCTAATATATACCCGCGAACTGACATTTCCCCAGGCTTATTAACTAAAGTTTCCTTTTTATATCCCAAATCATATAATTTAGCAACTAATTCATTTGTGTTATAACTACAATTATTTTTTAATTCAATATATTTACTATAAAATAAGCTTGGTAAGGGAAGATAACGTAGATAACCCATTAAATTAGTTACAATGATTTTTTTTGTTTTTTGTAAAATATTTAATGTTTCTAGTCTGGTTGATAACAATTCCGGAGAAATGGCCAAAATTTCGCTAGCTATAAAATCATCCATAGGGAAAAATAGTACATCATTACTATAAGTTCTCAAAAAATTATACATTTTATTAGCTTCAAACAAGGAGTTACAAACAAGAATAACTGAATTCTTTTCACTTATAAATTTATTTAAAATATAAAGACATTTCAATTCATCAGTTAATCCCGAAATTATATTACTGTCTGTCTTATCAAATAACTTTTGAAAAAAACTCATAATCATTCCTCCTTTACTACAAAAAAGATACCAACGTATCTAATTATATTTGCTCATTAATTTTTCAAATGAGTCTATTAAATAATCATTAATGATATTTGGTAATAGTTCTATTACCGATTTAATTAAACTATTTTCTTTTTTAGAAAAATAACCTAATACATAATTAACAATATCAATGCCCTTATTTTTAGCAATACCTATTTTAAGTCTTTTGTATTCGTTAGTTTGCAATTTATCTTCAATACTTTTTAAACCGTTATGACCGGCAGACCCCCCCATAGCTTTTAATTTAAACTTACCAACTTCTAAATCCATGTCATCATATATTATTAATACATCTTCGATGTTAATTTTGAAGTAATCGATAAATCTTTTTATAACTTCACCAGATAAATTAACATAGCTTTGAGGTTTTAAAAAAATAATCTTCTGGTTATTTAAAAAAATAGTTGAATATATACCATTAAATTTTTTTTCATTAAATGAAAAATCAAGTTTTTCAGCTAAATAATCTAAAGCTTGAAAGCCTAAATTATGGCGGGTTTTAGTATATTCTTTCCCAGGGTTACCTAATCCTACAATCAATTTCACTTAATCACCTTCTTCATGGTAAGCTTTGTATACAGTGCTTTTATTTATTTTCCGATCTTTAGCAACCTTTTTAATAGCTTCCATATTACTTAATCCTTCTTTAATATATAAATTTATATGTTCTATTATTGATAAATTATCAAAGCTAACTTCTTTATTTCCCTCAACAACAATAACATACTCGCCTTTTATTATATCTAATTTGGAAATTATATCAAAAAGACTACCTCGATATATTTCTTCATACTTTTTAGTTATTTCCCGGGAAATACTACATTTTCGATTTCCAAATATTTTAATCATGTCTTCTAGCGTTTCGACTAACCTATGTGGTGATTCATAAAAAATTAAAGTATACTTATTATTTTTTAATTCCTCTAATTCTTTTTTTCTTTTAGAATTTTTACTATTTAGAAACCCAAAAAATAAAAATGGCTGAGCATCAATGCCAGAAGTTATTAAAGCATTAACAAAAGCTGTTGAACCTGGAATTGAAACAACGTTATAGCCTTTATCAATCGCTGTTTTAGCTAAATGAAAACCAGGGTCGCTAATAATGGGTGTCCCTCTATCTGTTACTAAACCAACATCATTACCTTCATCTAAGTATTTTAATAATTTTTCTTTATTTTCATTTTCATTATACTGATGATTAGAAATCAAAGTTGTTTTAATATCAAACTTTTTTAATAATAATGATGTTATTCTAGTATCTTCACAGAAGATCACTTTCATTTTTTTTAAAGTTTCAATTGCTCTGATGGTCATATCGTCCATATTTCCAATAGGTGTTGCTATTAAATACAAAGTTGTTTTTTTATTTATATAACTTTTTTGAGACATTTTTCACCTACTTAAAATGTTTTTTAATTTGGGATGTATAATTCCCATTATTATAATGAGCAAATAACGGGTTTGCTATTTTTAACCCTTGTTTACCGTTTTTTACTCCTTCAATTAATAATATATTAGATGGCATATTTTTCTTAGGGTAAATAAATTGAAGTCTTTTAGGTTCAATATTGTTTTTTTTCATTATTTCAATTATTTCAACTAATCTTTCTGGCCTATTAACAATAGCTATATTGCCATTGTTTTTTAATAATTTTTTGGCAATTTTAAATATTTGTTCTAAATTTAAAGTAATCTCGTGCCGAGCTATTGTTTTATATTCACTCATATTTAAATTGTTTTTAGAATTTATTTTAAAATACGGAGGATTACAAATAATAGTATCAAAAGATTCTGTTTTAACTTGTCGATAATAATCATTGATATCTTGATTAATTATTTCAATTTGATCATTTAAATTATTAATAGCAACTGATTTAATTGCTAAATCACAAACTTTTTTTTGAATTTCGACTCCGATAATTTTAGCTTTTGTTCTGGTTGTCAATATTAAAGGAATTGGTGCATTACCACTACCAATATCTAAAATATTTAAACAGTTAGCATTAAGGGTAACAAAATTAGCAATTAGAACTGAATCTAAAGAAAAATTAAACATTTGTGTATTTTGAACAATCTTATACTTTTTGTACCCTAATAAATAGTTAATCACTTCCATTTGCACTATACTCTATAATTCCTTCTTCGGGAATATCAACGCTATACTTTTCTTCTAAAACTTTTACTGAAACAACTTTTCCCTTACCTTTATCTGTTTCAATAATGGTTCCCATCTTGGGTAATTTCTTCTTACTGCAAGAATAATTTTCATTTTCATAACGTAAGCAACAAAGCAATCTTCCGCAAACACCATTTATTTTAGATGGATTTAAAGATAAATCTTGGTTTTTAGCCATGTTTATTGAAACAGATACAAAGTCTCCATTATTAAATCTACTACAACAAAGCATTCTACCACAGATCCCACAACCACCAATTTCTTTAGCTTTATCTCTTATTCCGATTTGACGTAATTCAATTCGGGTTTTATAAAAATTGGCTAACTCTTTAGCTAATCCTCTAAAATCAATCCTTCCATCGGCTGTAAATCTAAATAGTAATTGACTGCGGTCAAAAGTGAAATTTGCATCAACGATATTCATTAAGAGTTTTTTTTCATTAACAAATTCCTTACATTTTTCGATAGCTTTTTTTTCTTCTAAAACATTTTGTTGATGTTTTAGAAAATCGTTTTTACTAGCAATGCTAATAATATCATATATCGCCTTTTTTGTTTTTCCCTCTTCTACTTCAAAGGTAGGTATTTCAACTTGTCCAAATTCCTTTCCTCTATCAGTCTTAACAATAACATTTATCCCTTTTTTTAAATTAAAGTCATTAGTCTGGCAATAAAAGATTTGCTTACCGTCAAAAGTAACTCCTACAATTTTTATCATTTCACACCTACCATTTCTATTAAAAGCTTG
This sequence comes from uncultured Muribaculaceae bacterium, assembly GCA_964539185.1. Taxonomy (GTDB): domain Bacteria; phylum Bacillota_I; class Bacilli_A; order RF39; family UBA660; genus Faecisoma. Next base: position 12,189 of record CAZIFR010000008.1, read on the forward strand.
TCCATTAATAAATTTAAATTACTATTGTTTTTTATTTTTTCTAGAGCATTATAAATAAAATTTAATTTATTAACTAGCTGTCTCATACTATTATTATTTATTATATTTGTATTTTCAATTAAATCATTAAATATTTTTCCTTTTTTACCTATTTTTTGACTTAAAAAATCTTCATATATTAAGAGCATTGTATATAAACCAATATAATAATCTTCTTTTGATTTACAAAAATTATTCCAATGTTTGTTTATATAACATAAAATTTTTATTCCATTCACTTCAAAAAACTTAACAAAATCGATTGTTCCATTGATTATTTCTTTGTTTTTATCTAGTGAAAGAAACACATTTTTTTCTTCTATAGTGGTTGTTATTAGACTTCCGATTTTAGTATATAAATCATCATTATTATCAATTTTATTAGGATTATTTAACGATATAATCTGACATCTTGAAACAATTGTATCCATTAAATTATATCGATTATTACAAACTAAGATAGCAATTATTCCCTCTTGTGGTTCTTCTAAAAATTTCAAAATTGAATTGGCAGTTATTGAATTTAGTTGATTGGCCTTATTAATTATATATACTTTTTGCTTTGAATATATAGGCTTGGTTTTAAATTCACTTTGCAAATCTAGTAATTGGTCTTTCTTTATCCATAATCCATCTGGACTAATGATCCTTAATTCTGGATAAGCATCATTATCAATCTTTTTACAAAGAGATTCATAATTTGAAGGATTATCATTTTTAAATATTTCTTTAACAAAGTTTTTAATAAATTCTAAAGCTTCATCGTATCCATTTGTTTCAAACAAATATGCATGATTGTATCTGTTTTCGTTTATAGAGTTAGTCAATATTTTATATGCTATTGGTTGAATGTTTTTGTATTTATTTAACATTGGACACACCTCTTCTTTAAAAAGCTATAATTAGTATTAAAATAAAAGAAAATAAAGCGGGAAATCCTAACAGAGTTAATGTTAATAAAGTAATTACATTAATCGGAATTATTAATCCAAGTGGACTCATTAACAAGTTATACCCGTACAAAATAAAAGCACTTATAGTTATTTTTTTTAATATTTTGATCAATTTTTTCATAATACCTCCTTATTAAAAGGTATGTCCTAAAAAATAATTTATTCTTTATCTAATTCATTTGGATTTACAATTATTTTCCTGTCTTCTAGAGCCATTTCTAAAGTTAATGAATCAACATATTCCATATCAGCTCCTAAAGGAACTCCATGAGCTATTTTAGAAACAACAACATTTTTATTTTGTAACAACTTTGATATATATAAAGCTGTGGTTTCTCCTTCAATATTCGGTCTAACAGCAATAATAACTTCACTAATTTTTTCTTTTTCAATTCTATTTATTAGATCATTGATGTTTAGATCCTCAGGATTAACATCATCTAAAGGGGAAATTAAACCTTCTAATACATGATAAAGTCCATTATATGATCCTATTTTTTCAATTTGAAAAATATTTTTAGGCTCTTCAACTATACAAATAATGTTTTTGTTTCTCGTTTTACTTTCACAAACTTCACAAGTGTCACCTTCACACAAATTATGACAAATATTACATTTTCTAATATTTTTTTTTAATTGAACTAATGAATTAGAGAAATAGTCGATCGTTTCTTGATCAAAACCTAACGAAAAAAAAGCCATTCTTTCTGCCATTTTTTCACCAATTCCAGGTAGTTTTTTATAACAATTAATCAGGTTTTCTAATGTTTTAGGATAATTCATTAAAACATCCCCGGCATTCCTTTAGTATATTTACCTAATCTTTTTTCCGTTTCATTATCTATTTTATCACTTAATTCATTTATTGAAACAACAATAAGATCCTCTAATAATTCAATATCTTCTTTACTAATATTTTCAAGATTAATTTTAATTTTTTTTATTTTTTTGTTTCCATAAGCAGAAACATCCACAAATGATTTTTGAATTTCAAATAATTCTTCGTCAAGTTTTTGTTTTTCTTTCATCATATCTGATTGCATTTTTTGGGCTTGCTTAATTATTGCTTGCATATTCATATTATTATCTCCTTACTTATATTCTACTAATTCTGCAAACAAATTAGTAAAATTATTGTTTGCTTCTTCCTTATTTAAAATTTCTTCAATTGGAACAGTTTCTTTTTGATATGTATACTTTTGTTTTTGAGCATTAAATTCTTTTTTTATTGTTTCCCAGTCACTAACATACGTAGAAATAATTTTATATTTAAATTTTAAATGTTTTTCTATTACTTTTTCTAACTCCAATATATGTTTATTAAACATATCAGATACATTTTTAGTTTTTAATACAAAAATAATTCCTTCTTCACTAGCTGCGCTAATATTCCCATCTAAAATCATTTCCACATATAAGCCTATTTTTTCATCTAATAAATAATCGTTTAGTTGTTTTATTTCGTTTCGTAACTTTACTGTTTTTGCTTTTGAAAAAGTTGCTAAAGTGTTATTTATTCTGTTATTCTTAAATTCAATTATTTTATTATCATTATCCTCAGTATCATTTTTTATTTCCCGGGAAATTTTTTTGTTATCATTGTCTTTATTTTTTATTTGCTTATTGTTTACACTTTCTTCTTTATTGCTCTTTTTATCATCATTATTTTCAAAATTAGGACTAATAGTTTCATTATTACATAATTTTAAAATTGTTATTTCAAATATTAGCATATAATTTAATCCCTTTTTCATTGAGTTTAAAGTTTCATTTAATATTATTAAATATTCTGTTAATGTATGAGTGGATAGTTCTTTTGAAAGAGTTGCATATTTATCAATATCTTTTTTTCCAATCTTATAAACAATAATATCTTTAATTAAAAAAATTAAACTTTCAATAATTTTAGATAAATTTTTACCATTATCATTAAACTTTTCTATTTTGTTAAATAATGTTAATACGTCCCTTTTTGAAATTTCATTTATAAATTCGATTAAATCTTCTTGCCGAACAGTTCCATTCAATTCAAAAATATCTGCTATTTTTATTTCATTTTCAGAATAATTCATGGCTTGGTCTAGTATTCCTAAAGCATCACGAAGGCTTCCATCACTAATTTTAGAAATTTCTTGAATTGCTTGTTCTTCAATTTTAATTTTTTCTGTTGTCGCTACTTGCCTTATTTTATTGCAAATTCCACTTTCACTTATCTTTTTAAAATCAAAGCGTTGACATCTAGATAAAACTGTCATTGGTAATTTTTGGGGATCAGTTGTTGCTAAAATAAAAATTACATGCGCTGGTGGCTCTTCTAAAGTTTTTAATAAAGCATTAAATGCTCCAATCGTTAACATATGAACTTCATCAATTATATATACTTTATATTTACCTAAAGTAGGGACTAGATTAACTTTATTATTAATTTCTCTTATTTCATCTACTCCATTATTAGATGCTGCATCTATTTCAATAATATCCATTATTTCACTGTCTTTTTGTGTACAAAATACACACTTATCGCATATAATCCCGTTTTCTAAATTTTCACAATTTATCATTTTAGCGAAAATTTTAGCAATTGTTGTTTTACCGGATCCTTTTGGGCCAGAAAACAAATATGCATGATTTATCTTATTTAGCTTAATACTATTTTTTAAAATTTTAACCACAACATTTTGATCCACAACATCTTCAAAATTTTTAGGGCGATATTTTCTATATAATGCTTGATACAATTAAATCACCTCTTATAATATATATTATAGCATTTAAAACTTCAAAAAAAAATTCATTATTTTCTTTTTGAAGCAAAAAAATTTTGAATTAATTCTAAACAAAAAGATTTACAAATTCCACCTTCAATTTCTAATTTTTGGGGGCTTTTTTTTACAAATCCAAATTTTTCATTTTCAATACCATATACTATCCTTTTTATTCTCGATTGAATAATTGCTCCACAACACATCATACAAGGCTCCATTGTTATATAAAGCACACATTCATCTAAATGCCACGTTTTCAATTTTCTACAAGCCTTATTAATTGCTATTATTTCTGCATGTTGTGTAACCATTTTTGTTTTTTCTTTTTTATTATATCCTTTAGCAATTATTTTATTATTGCACACGACTATTGCTCCAACAGGAACATCATTACTTTTTAACGATTTTTTAGCTTCTTTTATAGCTAACATCATATATTTTTCATTTTTCATTTTATCTCCCAAAATAAAAGCACACACACTTAGAGGCTTTTAAGGCTGCTGTTTTCCAACTCTGACCTGATTCAAACATAAATGTTGTGCATTTAAATTATATAATATTTTTCTTATTTTTCAAACATCTAGATATTACATGTTCCACGTGGAACATACCTCGTATACCTCTATACTGTTTCACAATGTTTCACGTGGAACATACTTTGTATATCTCTATACTGTTTTGCGATGTTTCACGTGGAACATACTTTGTATACCTCTATACTGTTTTGCGATGTTTCACGTGGAACATACTTTATATATCTCTATACTGTTTTGCGATGTTTCACGTGGAACATACTTTGTATACCTCTATACTGTTTTGCGATGTTTCACGTGGAACATACTTTGTATACCTCTATATTTTTTTTCAATGTTTCACGTGGAACATATTTACTCTAATCATTTTCAAATACTTCTTCTTCAGTAGGTATTATTATGGCTACTGTTGAAACTTTTTGTTCTTCCTTTAAATTAATTAGTCTAACACCTTGAGAAACTCGACCAATTGTTGAAATTTGAGATAATGGCAATCTTATAATAATTCCGTTGTTTGTAATTAACATTAAATCTTCATGACCATTAACCATTTTAAAAGAAACAATATTTCCATTTTTTTCAGTAATATTCAGTGCTTTTACACCTTTACTTCCACGATGTGTTTTTCTATACTCATCGAGTTGTGTTTTTTTGCCATAACCGTATTCGGTCACAACTAATACTTCTTGTTCTGGTTCTGCAACTTCACAACCAACACAATAGCCATCTCCTATATCAATCCCTTTAACACCTGATGCTGTTCTTCCCATAACTCGAACTTCTTCTTCAATAAATCTTATCATTCGACCATTTGAAGACGCTATTAGTATTTCATTATTTCCTGTGGTTTTTCTTGCGGCAATTAGTTGATCTTCTTCTTTTAAAGTAATCGCTATTTTACCATTTGACCTAATGCTTTCAAATTCAGATAATTTAGTTCTTTTCACTAATCCCCTTTGCGTACAAAATACAATATATTTATAATCGTCATCTATACTAAATTTTAGCATATTAGTAACGATTTCCTCTTTATCTAATGATAATAAATTAATTATAGGAATACCCTTTGATTGCCTTGTGAATAAAGGAACTTCATATCCTTTCATTCTATACACTTTTCCTAAATTAGTGAAAAACAATATATAATCATGAGTAGTTAGTGAAATAATTTTTTCCACAAAATCTTCTTCATTTGTTGTCATTCCTTTTATTCCGACTCCACCACGATTTTGCGTTTTATATGTTTCTGATTCAACTCTTTTTACATATCCTTTATTAGTCATTGTAATAACGATATCTTCTACTGGAATTAAAGATTCGTCTTCAATGTATTCAATTGCAGTCATATCTATTTCTGTTTTTCTATTATCATTATATTTGTTTTTAATTTCAATTAATTCTTCTTTTATAACCCCTAGTATTTTTTCTTCACTTGCTGATAATTCTTTATAATATTCAATTTGTTTTAATAACTCATTCAATTCTTCCAATATTTTTTCTTTTTCTAATCCTGTTAATCTTCTTAATTTCATTTCTAAAATAGCTTCTGATTGAACTTCATCTAAATTGAACTTAACTATTAATTGTTCTTTTGCAATAATATCGCTTTTTGATTCTTTAATTGTTTTAATTACTTCATCGATATTATTTAAAGCTACCATTAGCCCTTCTAAAATATGAGCTCTTTTAATTGCTTTATCTAATTCATATTTTGTTCGCCTATAAATAACTTCTTTTTGAAAATCAATATAATTGGTAATAACTTCTTTTATTCCTAAAGTTTGAGGTTTTCCTTGATAAAGCATTAACATATTGATTCCATAAGAAGATTGTAATGGTGTATGTTTATATAAGTTATTTAAAACAACGTTAGGATTAGCGTCTTTTTTTAATTCTATTACTATTTTCATTCCTTCTTTAAAAGAAGTTTCTTCTCTTAAATCTGATATTCCATCTATTATTTTATCTCTAACTAGTTCAGCAATTCTTGTTATTAGTGCTGAAGTGTTAACTTGATATGGTACCTCAGT
>CAZIFR010000009.1:0-17793 GCA_964539185.1 uncultured Muribaculaceae bacterium
ATCAACATGTTGTTTTAATTCCTCTAACCCTTGCATTGCTTGTTGCATTCTTTTTTTACCTTCAAAACTAAATGGTTTAGTAACAATCCCAACTGTTAAAGCACCCATATTTTGAGCAATATCAGCAATAACGGGAGCAGCCCCAGTTCCTGTTCCTCCACCCATGCCACAGGTAACAAATACCATATCAGCGCCTTTTAAAGCGTCTTCAATTTGAGTTTTTGATTCTAAAGCAGCTTCTTCTCCAATTTGAATTTTAATTGGAGCTTTAGAATTATTTAATACTTGTAAATCAGTATTAGCAACAATAAACGTTACTCCTTTAACTCCTGATTCTATCATTCGGTTAACAGCATTATTTCCACCGCCACCAATTCCAATAACTTTAATATTAGCTAATTGATCCATCTCTAATCCTAACATATTTTTCCTCCCTTATTCCCCAAAAAAGTAACCAAATACTTTACCAAGCATATTATTACTCGATATATTTTTCTTAGGGGATGACAATAATTCCATCTCTTCACTATTTATCATTGAGTATTCTTTTTCTTTTAATTTTAATTTATTTACAAAATAAATTATATTGCCAATAGCCGATGAATATTTATTGTTTCTTAAGCCAATTAAATTTACATTCCCTATTATAGCACAGTTTGATAGTTTTTCTCTACAAATTTGACTAAAATTCATCATATTTGTGATTGCACCACATAAATAAATAATTTTTGGCTTATGGCCACTTAATAAATTTATTTCTTGATTAGCTAAGGTTAATATTTCACTAATGCATGCCGAAGCTATCTCAGAAACCTCATATTGATTAATTTTAATCAACTCGCCTTTTTTATTGATAACTTGTTTAGTTTCATTAAGTGAGGCCTGATTCTTATAAGCTAAAGCGAATTCTTCTTTTAAATTATTGGCTTCTTCTAAAGATATCTTATACATATAAGCAATGTCATTATCAACATTAAAACTTCCCATATTAACAATCCCATGTTTAACCGGAATTCCTTTATTATATAATGTTACTTCCGTTTTTTCATAACCAATATTAACAATAGATGTAATATTATTATCGATATCATCATTTTTAAATGTAAAAATATCTCCAATACAACCTAAACTGATATCGACTATTTCAACTCCAATATTATTAAATAAACTCACAACTGAAATAATATTTTTCCTTGGGGTTGTAACCAAAATAGATCGTGATAATAATTTATTCCCTTTTAACCCAATAGGTTCTTTAACAATTTCATTATTGACATAAAAATCAATTGGAATAATGGTAACAACTTCTTTATTAGGGGCAACTTTATCTTTAACATTAGTTTGTAGTACCCTAATAACATCATTGCCTGTTATCGTATCTTCAATTTCAATTTCACCTTTTACTACTTCAAAATCGGCAAAATAACTTGGAACATTAGTAATACATTTACGGATTTTAAATCCTATCATTCCTTCAATTTCATTGAAAGCTTGCTTTAAAGCTAAACCAGCTTCATCAATATTATTTATTAATCCTTTTTTAATACCGTTTGATTTAGTAGAAGTTGCAGCCAATAAATTATATTTGCCACGATACAATTCACATACGACAATTTTAATCGTATCTGAACCAATATCTACACTTGTATATATATGACGCAATTAATTTCACCTACCATTCATAATTATTATACAATATTTTAAAAAAAATGAAAAGTTTTTATTCAAATATATCGAAATTATTTCCATAATCTAAATATAAAACCCCTTTTTTATCTGGTAAATTTTCGATTATCGATATATATTTATTCATTTTATTAAATGTACTAATATCGACATAAACAAAATTACCATCTTTCATTGACAATAAAAAACGATTATCATCTACTTCATTAGGAGCAAATTCAATCTCCGAAATGCGGTTTAAGACTTGAAGGTCTAATAAACTCATTTGCTCGATAAATAGTTCATAGTATTTATCGGTTATATAATTCAAAACCGTTGGAGTAACAAATACTTCATCAACGCTTGTCCCATCTAAAAGAATCGTTTTATTCGTACTTTGATAATAAAAAAGTGGTCTATTTTCAATAACATTGATATACGTTTGTGTTAACCATTTTTTATAAACAGTTGCCTTTTTAATATAAATGTTTTGTTCTAATCGATATTTAATTTGAAAACTTAAATTTTTAATAGTCGACGGATAATCTTCTATCTTAGCTATTTCGATGATTTGTTGATCAGTTAAATAATCATTATTTAATATATATATATTTGAAATTGGAATATTTAATATATTAATCAATAAATATATTGAAAGAATAATGCAAAAAAGGCAAAGAAAAATACGATCAAATCTAATTTTTTTCTTTCTTTTTTTCATTCTATCACCTAATCTACAAATTCTTGTTCAATTTTTAGTTCCACATTATATTTTTCTTTAACATCCTTTTGGATATTTAAAATCAAACCTCTTATTTCCTTAGCAGTAGCATTGTTTCTATTAATAATAAAATTAGCATGTTTATCACTTACTTGAGCGCCACCTAAATACTTACCTTTATATCCTAATTCTTCGATTAATCTTCCCGCATAATCATTAGATGGATTTCTAAAAACTGAGCCCGCTGAAGGATATTCTAGTGGTTGAGATATAATTCTTCTCTGTCTTCGTTCCTCAATAACTCCTAAAATATTTTCTAAAGTTCCTTTTCTTAAAACAATGGTCGCTTCTAAACAGATATAGTTAGTGTTCTCTTGAAAAAAACTAGTCCGATAATGAAAATTTAAATCTTTATTATCAAAAGTTTCCACTTTTAAGTCAGGGGTTAAAACTTTAACCCTTTTAACAATATAACCCATATCGGTATTATAAGCTCCGGCATTCATGTAAATAGCTCCACCAATTGTTCCTGGAATACCTGTTGCAAATTCTAATCCTGTAAAACCTAGTTTAGAAACCTTTAAAGCTAATTTAACTAAACTATATCCAGCACCAATTGTTATGATGTTTTTATTTATCTCAAACTTGTCAAATTTATCGAGTTTAATAATAATACCCTTATATGGTTCATCTTTAAATATTAAATTAGAACCATTACCTACAATTTTATATTTGATTTTTTTATTATTAATATATTGCATTAACTTAATTAATGACTCGAGATCATTTGGAATAACCATACAAGTAGCTACTCCACCCACTTTATAAGTCGTATAATTTTTCATAAGTGGTTTTGATATAATTTTACCAATGTGTAATTTTTTTAGTTCTGTAATCATGTTTACTTCCTATCTACTAGTTTTTTAATGTTGTCATAAATAATAGTAGCACTATTTTTGATATACATTTTACCCAAATTTGTTTTCATTTTTTCCATTAATTCAATATCATTAAAAATATGATCAACATATTTAACAATAATATTATCTTTTAGATCTTTTTCTTCAACTAGAAAAGCAGCATCATTATTAATTAAATCTAAAGCATTTTTATATTGATGATTGTTAGTGACATAGGGGCTTGGAATAATAATACTTGGTATTTTTAAAGCCATAATTTCACTCAAAGTTGATGCTCCCGCTCTTGTTACCATAATATCTGTTTTCTTCATAATTCTCGTTAATTTATCAACATATGGAACTACTCTTACGTTTCTAGGAAATGATATATGTTTAATTCGGTCATAATCATTTTTCCCTGTAACAAATAAAACTTCATATGATTTATTGTTAAATAAATGCATGGTTTTAATTAAAAAATCATTAACTTTGCTAGCTCCTAAAGATCCCATCACAAATAAAACTAATGGTCTATTTTCAGTCAAATGAAATTCTTCCTTTTTCGCAGCAATTACCTTTAATGATTCTTCACCACAAGGATTGCCTGTTAAAATCACTTTATCTTCATCAAAGAAAGATTTACTTGATTCAAATGAAACACCGATTAAATCAGCATATTTACTTAAATATTTATTTGCTTTTCCCGGTACACTATTTTGTTCATGAATAAATGTCTTATAACCCATCTTTTTAGCCGTTTTAATCACCGGAACAGTGACATATCCACCCGCTCCAATAACAACGTCTGGTTTGAATGCTTTAATTAATTTTTGGCATCTTTTTTTAGATGTATATAAACACTTTAGAACTTTAAAATTATTTAATATTTTTTTTCTTTGAAACCCGTATATTTCAATCGCTTCAAATGGAATATTGTACTGGGGAATAATATCCTTTTCCATTCGATTATGAGTTCCAATATATAAAAATTCACTCTTTGGATCACGTTCTTTGATTTTATTTATAATAGCTAACGCTGGATATATATGCCCACCCGTTCCTCCAGCACTTATGATTACTTTCAACCTAATCACCCTAACTTAATTATATCATAATTATATGTGAATACAATATATATTAGTCATTTATACCATTATTTATTTATATCAAATAATAAGTTACCAATAAAATAAACAAATTATTACTAATTCGATTGAAATCGAAAAAATAAAATGTTATAATGAAAAAGAGCCTAAGTGTTCTTGATATCAAGAGCGCTTTTGTTTTTGTGGAGGTGTATGTATGGAAAAATATATTTTTGTTGTCGGAGGCGTTATGTCTTCCGTCGGAAAAGGAGTAGCAGCATCATCAACTGCTAAACTATTAGAATCACGTGGCTATAATGTTACTTGTGTTAAAATCGATCCTTATATTAATGTCGATGCTGGGACGATGAATCCAACTGAACATGGAGAAGTATTTGTAACTGACGATGGTGATGAAACTGATCAAGATATTGGAAATTATGAACGTTTTTTAAATAAAAGTATTTTATCGACTAATTATATGACAACTGGACGAGTTTACAGTACCGTTATAAATAATGAACGAAATTTAAAATACAACGGAAAATGTGTTGAAGTTGTTCCCCATATTCCCATGGAAGTAATAAGAAGAATTAAAAATGCTCGTAAAGTTAGTAATGCTGATGTTGTTATTATTGAAATTGGTGGAACTGTTGGTGAATATCAAAATTTACTATTCCTAGAAGCAGCTAGAATGATGAAACTAAATCAACCAAATAATGTCGCTTTTATGATGGTATCTTACTTACCTATTCCCCCCATGGTTGGAGAAATGAAAACCAAACCAACTCAATCAGCAGTTAGAACATTGAATTCATCTGGTATCCAAGCTGATGTATTGCTATGTCGTTCAGAACAACCAGTTGATAACAAAAGGAAAGAAAAATTATCGTTATCTTGTAATGTCCCTCAAAATAGAATAATATCTGCTCCTGATGTCAATTCAATTTATGATATTGCCATTAACTTTAAAAAGGAAAAATTAGATGATCAATTAATTGAAATATTAAGTCTTGAAAAAAGAAAAGGAAATAATCAATTAATTCTTTGGGAAGATCTTTCTAATAAGGTCAAAAATTTAGAAAAAGAAGTAAAAATTGGTATTCTAGGAAAATATTTTAAAACTGGTGATTACGTTTTAGCTGATTCCTATTTATCAGTCATTGAAGCGGTTAAACATGCTTCATGGTTTCATAATTATAAACCTATTATTACTTGGTTATCAGCTGATGAATTTGAACAAAATCCTAAAAAATTAAAAGAACTATCTAAGTTTGACGGTATTATCGTTCCAGGAGGATTTGGAAATAGAGATATCGAAGGTATTATCTCTTCGATTAAATATATAAGAGAACATGATATTCCTTTTTTAGGTCTTTGTTATGGAATGCAACTAGCAGCAATTGAATTTGCTCGAAATGTAGCTAATATCAAAGATGCAACCACCGAAGAAGTAGACCCTAATAACGAGCATTTGATAATTCATACTATGAAAGATCAAATTAAAAAAATAAACAAGTTAAATTATGGTGGGTCAATGCGTTTAGGAGCTTATCCATGCTTATTAAAAGAAAAGACAAAAGTATATGAAGCTTATAAACAAGATGAAATAATGGAAAGGCATCGTCATTATTATGAATTTAACAATGATTATCGGACTATTTTAGAAAGTAAAGGATTATGTATTTCAGGAACTTCACCAGATAATAAATTAGTTGAAACTATTGAAATAACTAAAAATAAATTTTTTATTGGAACTCAGTTTCATCCTGAATTTAAAAGTCGTCCCCTAAATCCTCACCCTTTATTTATAGAATTTATAAAAAAGTGTTTATAATAAAAATCCTCATTAAGAGGATTTTTTCGTTACATCATTTCATCTAGATCTTGGTTGATTCTTTTTGTTGTCTTATTGACAAAACTTTCAACCTTATGCTTTACTGGTTTACTATATTTTTGATAAGCAATAGTTGCTCCAACGCCAAGACCTACCAATAACATACTTCTGGCTATTTTCATATAATCACCTCACAGAAATGATGGTATGTATAAACATACATTTCTATTTTGTTATTTTTTTACAATCTTATTCACTAATTTTTCTTTTAATGCCGTCTTTCTAATTTCTTCATTATTATTGTTAATTCCATAAACAAAAGCTTGCTGTTCACCAATCATAATTAACTTTTTCTTCGTTCTAGTAACTCCTGTATATATTAACCGACGATATAACATTCTTTTATAACTATGACAAATTGGCATGATAACTAAGTCAAATTCGCTACCTTGGGATTTATGAATCGAAATAACATAACCATGTTTTATTTTAATTAAATCTTTAGCTGTAAAAGAAACTAAATTATCATCAAAATCAATATCTATTTCGTATTGGTTTTTGTTTTTTATAATATTTTTAATAACACCAATATCGCCATTATAAATATTTTCTTCGGGAATATTTACTAATTGAATAATTTTATCATTTTCACGATATATAATATCACCAAATTTATATTCGTTTTTGTTTTGATTTGGTGGATTAAAAACTTCTTGTAAATCAGTATTTAAAATATCAATTCCGTTATTACCAACATACATTGGAGCTATTATTTGCATTTTTTTATAATCATTATCAATTAACTGATAACATAGTTTTTTTAAATTATCTCTTAGTGAACTATGAGAGCAATCTAAAAAGGTATAATCACTTTTGGGTTTTAAAAACGATTCACTTAACTGCCCATCTTTAATTTCAATTGCTAAAGAATTAATATATGAATCTTCACTAACCCGATATAATTGACTTAAATGCATAACATCAATCATATCACTTTCGATTAAATCTTTTAATATCTGACCAGGTCCAACACTTGGCAACTGATTATGGTCTCCTACTAAAACAACTTTAATTTGTTTGGTAAGTCCCTTAAATAAACTAGCTAGTAAATTAACATCAATCATCGAAACTTCATCGATAATAATTAGTTCATGGAAATTGGGATTTTTTTCATTAATTAAAAATTCATTAGCTTCTTTGTTCCATTTTAAAAATCGATGAATAGTTGAAGCTGGAAACATAGTTGACTCACTTAATCTTTTACTAGCCCGACCAGTTGGGGCTAATAAAGCAATTTTATTAATGGCTTTATCATAGTTTAAGTTATTTAAATCAATATAAATATCGCAGATACTTTTAATAAGCGTTGTTTTACCAGTTCCTGGTCCCCCAGTTATAATCGTAATATTATTGTTTAAAGCTTTTGTAATCGCTTCTTTTTGTTGCTTATCATATTTAATATGGTTAAACTCTTCCATATTTTTTATGTGTATGTCCAAATTCTTATATTTGTTAGAATCTTTCTCTAATAAATAATTAATTTGATCGATAATAACATTCTCAGCTTGATAAATATCAATTAAATAATATTTTTCTTCTTCATTAACAACTTTTCCTTCTTCAACTAATTGAGTTAAAAGATCATCAAAATTTTCTATTTCAAAACGTAAATATTTATATAAAGAATTATATATATTATCATATAGTAAATACGTATCACTACGAGTATAAACGATTTGTTTCATGATATATATGATAACGGCTTTAATTCTTCTTTCATCATTATCGTTAATCGATAATTTTTTACCAATTTCATCAATTTTTATAAAAGAAATATTATTAAAGTCATCAATTATATCATATATATTATACTCAATTTTACTAATAGTATTATCTTTATATAAATTATAAATACTTAGTGCATCTTTCATATTGAAACCTAATTCAGTTAAATAAACAATCATTTGATGTGAGTTCTCGTATTTAACTAAAGTCTCATAAATACTATGGGCTTTTTTTAAAGTCATCTTAGGTATCGCTAATAAACAATTTTCATCTTTTATAATTAAATTTAAAGCATCTTTACCCAATGTATCGACAATTGCCTTCGCCATAACATTACCGACACCTTTAAATAAATCACTAGATAAAAAAGCGATAATTCCATCTTCATCATCAGGAATTAATCTCTCATATTCACTTACTTGAAATTGCGTACCATATTTAGGATGATTAACAACCTCTCCATAAAAATGATAAATATCATCTTCATTCAAATCATGAAAATAACCAGTAAAAGTAATCGTTTTATTGATAAATTCTTTAATACTTTCAATATTAGTATCTCTTATTTTAAAAAGACCAATCGTATAACCTTGATCAGATTTAAAAATACTTTTTCGGTAATTGCCTTTAATAAATGTTTTCATTTTACCACCATTATCATTATACCAAATTATTAGTACATATTAAATACCGAACTGAAAAACTAAGTATTTATTACATCATTTTGATACTTATTATAACTAATACTAAGTGGTAATAAAACAAGGATTGGGTTATGAACTAAAATACTTAAAATACCTATTACAATTGACAAAAATAAAGTATCATCATTATTTTCTCTTATACTAATTAATAGCTTAAAAAGACATATAATAATGATTATGCTAAATAGGATATTAATCATACTATAAGTACGCGAAAGTCCGAAATTAAGTATGGAAAGTCCTAATGCAAAGAAAGTAAAAATGTAATTATATTTAGAAGTTGTTGATAAATTGATATTATAAGTTTTAGTTTTCATTAATAATAAATTCATAAATATTAATATCAAAATGATATATATTAATCGTAAGGTAAAATAACTATACATCATTACCTCATAATGATTAAAATTAATAACGGGATCAAATATAGCTCGAGTAATAATAACTATTAAATATAAGTTTATAATTGTTTCAGTTATTTCATAAAATAAATTAGTTATAACCGGTTTTCTAAAAATTAAATGTCTTATTTTAGGAAAACTTAAACACAAAACAAAAATGAATATTTCTAAATCAATTGTTTCAGAAAGATAACTTAAAGCTAGTAATGCCATAATTATTATAATATTTAAAAAAGTATTTATTCTATACATTATCATCAACCTCTTCTTCTAAAAGAATTTGCATAGATTTTATAAAAGCCGATGTTGTTTGTTCTTCCCTATTCAAAATAGCTTGAAAAATCTCTTTTAATTCCGTTTTATTACCTAAATTTGTATACTCAAAAAAACTAATACTATCATATGATATATCATTATATATCTCCCTTATTTGGTCATTTGTATAGTAACTATTAATATTGCACCCTCCGGTAGAAGAATTTTTCGATATTTCATATATTTGAGCCATATTTAACACATTTGATTTATCAAGTTGTATATCCTTTGAATGACGATAACAGAATTCTATCATTCCTTTTAAGCCTTGATTTTGAACAGTTTGATGATATTTTTCAATAGTATCTATATTACTTTTAATTCTACCTATTTGGTCTTGAAAGTTACCTAAGTTAATAGTTTGCTTTGTTTTGATATAACTTTCATATTCTAAAAAGAATAACCAAACTATAATACTAATAATTATTAAATAACCAATTTTTACAAATACTCTCATTTTTTTACCATTCCCATAACTTTACCACCATTATCATTATACCAAATTATTAGTACATAAGAAAATAATGATAAAAATTAAAAAAGAGATAACCTCTAATCAAAAGGTTTCTCGATATTTTTTTATAAAAACCTATATTTAATTATTTTTTTGACATGCAAAGTTATATGCCGATTTAACCATCTCTTCAAGATTATATTCAGCTTGCCATCCTAATTCCTTATAAGCTTTACTTGAATCAGCATAACAAGCAGCAATATCACCTGCTCTACGACTAACAATTTGATACGGTACATCAATATTGTTATGTTTCATGAAAGCATTAACTATTTCTAAAACACTATATCCTTTACCAGTACCTAAATTATATATTTTTAATTCTTTATTTTTATTTTCTAAAGCTTTAACATGACCTTTAGCTAAATCAACAACATGAATATAATCTCTTACCCCAGTTCCATCTTTAGTATCATAATCATTTCCAAAAATACTTAAAACTTCTAATTCGGATTTAGCCACTTTTACAATATAAGGCATTAAATTATTTGGAATATCATTAGGATCTTCACCAATCAAACCGCTTGGATGAGATCCAATTGGATTAAAATATCTTAATAAAGTAATATTCCAATTGTTATCTGAAATATATAAATCATTTAAAATTCCTTCAATATAAAGTTTGGTTGAACCATATGGATTAGTGGTTGATAATGCAAAATCTTCCTTAATAGGTAATTCTTTAGGACAACCATATACCGTTGCACTTGAAGAAAATATCATATTTCGACAATTAAATTCCTCCATAACTTCACATAAACTTAACGTACTATCTATATTATTACGATAATACTTTAACGGCTTATTTACAGATTCACCTACAGCCTTATAACCAGCAAAGTGAATAACTGAATCAATATCATTTTCAGTAAAAACTCTCCTTAATAATTTTTTATCAATAACATCACCTTCATAAAAGGTAATATTTTGACCTGTTATCCTTTTAATTTTATCCAACACCTCAGGTTTTGAATTACTAAAATTATCGATAATTATAACTTCATAACCATCGTTAATAAGT
Source organism: uncultured Muribaculaceae bacterium (assembly GCA_964539185.1). Classification (GTDB taxonomy): domain Bacteria; phylum Bacillota_I; class Bacilli_A; order RF39; family UBA660; genus Faecisoma. The sequence continues at coordinate 10,948 of CAZIFR010000009.1, forward strand.
TCGACGCAAGTATGGCTTCCAATGTATCCACATCCACCTGTAACTAAAATTTTCATCTTATTCCTCCTAACATAAAATATATTATTAATCTATAAATATTATATCATTTTAAAATAAAAATGATAGACCTTTAAATTAAAAATCTATCATTTATTTTTTATCTAGTTCTACTTAATAATATAAGTTCCTTATCTTTATCTTTACCAGTAGATATTTGACTATCTAAAGCACAAAGGTTTTCTCTTATGCTATTTAATTGTTTTAAAGTTTTCTCTCTTCTTTCTTCATAATTAGAAGCATTTATATCTAATACTCCACCTAAATAGTAGTCTACTTTAGATTTAAATATTAAATCAAAGTTATCTGCATTTGATATACCATTAGAAATGACAGCATCATATTCAGAACCGTTTTTATCAATTTTAGGATATGCATAACAATATCTCTTGCGTAAACCTTTTGGCATATATCCACCAAAGAAATGATCATCTGCCTCTACTGATTCAGGAATAAATAAGCCTTCTTTTTGTAAATAACCATATGCACCACATATATCGGCTTTATGTAATTCATCATAATCAACTTTTTTTGATAACAAAAATTGTTGAGGTTGTTTTAAAAGTAAGGAAACTGAACTTAAAACATCTTGATTTAGTTCTAATATTTGTTCATAATCGTTTGGATTAAATCCTAGTTCTTTAATAAGATATGATAAGAATAATGCTGCATTATCTAATTTGGCAATGACATCTTTTAATTCTCCTAGATTTTCAGTGTATTCTCCCCCTTGAACAATTCCAATTTGGTCCATTAAAATTAGATTTTTTGTCTTTTTTTCCATTATATTTTCTCCCTTCAATTAATTGGAAATAATTACCTATTTGGTGATTGAATTATTACAACCCCCATTAAGTTAAATAATTTACCATAAAATAATAATTTTGTCAAACAAAAATGGAAAATTATTACAATTATTTAGTTAAGATAATACCATATTACTATCTATAATAAAAAAAGCTATTTAATAGCTATTTAAATTTAAATGTTAAGATTATCTGGCACTTCATTATCAGATTTAATTCCAGGAAGTTTAAATGTTTTCATATGCCCCTGACTTTGACCTTGATTATAAGAAGTATCATCTAAAAGATTAGTTTCCATTTGAGTAATATCATTAACTAAAGAAACTTCATTTGAATTAACTTTTAATTGTCTTAATCTTTCTTTTTCTACTTCATAAGATAAGCTTTTAAAACGATTTTTTTCCATTTTCATATTATCGTAAGATGTTCTGGCCAAGTGCAATGAAGAAAAAAACAAAATAGAATAAATTTCATTATTACGTTTTTCAATTTCAGATTGATTTGTTTTATTAATAACCCCATAAAAAATCCCTGAAGATGATAAACATCCTGCAAAACAATTACAATCATTTCCTGAGTTACGTTCTTTTATTACATCTTTAACATCAGTATAAACAAAACCATTCTTATCTAATTTAAGCATAATATCACCTACTATAAGTATAACTTCATTACATATTATTGTCAACAATGTCTTTACATATACTAGACAAACAGTAAGGATACGAAATTTCTTTTATTTTAACTTCAACTATTTTATTTAATAATGTTTTATCTCCTTTAGTTTTAATATTTAAATAGTTCCCAGTATGTCCTATTAAATAACCATTTTTATAAACTTCTGGTATAAATTCTATTTTCTTATTGATAAAATTATTCATATAATCAATTTCTATTTCTTTAGATAATTGTAATAATTTTCTAACTCTTTCCTTTTTAACTTTTTCATTTATTTGTTCACTCATTAAACTAGCTTTGGTTCCTTCCCTTTTGGAATAAGGAAAAACATGCAACTTACTAAAATTAATTTTTTTAATAGTTTCCATTGTTTTATTAAATAATGCCTCTGTTTCATTAGGAAAACCAACAATTACATCAGTTGTAATATTGATATTGGGTCTTATTTTTCTTAAATCATTAATTTGTTTCATAAAATAATCAACATTGTATTTTCGATTCATCAATTTCAATATTTCATTAGATCCTGACTGCAAAGGAATATGCATGTGATCAACTAAAATATTATTATCTTTAATAATATTTTTTATTCTATCATTTATTTCAGTTATTTCAATTGAAGAAATTCTTAGTCTTTTCAATCCTTTTATTTTAATAATATCATTTATTAAATCAGCTAAATCATAATTATTATCACAATAACTACCAGTATGGATTCCTGTTAAAACAATTTCTTTATGGTTATTTTTAACTAAACATCTTATTTCTTCTAAGACAACTTCTTTTGCTTTGCTTCTTAAATTACCTCTGGTATATGGAATAATACAATATGAACAAAAATTATTACAACCATCTTGAATTTTAACGAATGCTCTTGTTTTATCATAATTATTAAGCCGCATATCTTCAAATTCAACATCGTTTAAATCATATGTTTTAACTATTTTGCAATGATAATTTTTAATATATTCGACGATTTTACTTTTATCCTTATTACCGATAATAATATCAGCACCTATGTCTTTTAATGACTCAGGTTTTATTTGACTTAAACAGCCGGCAACAATTAACATTTTAGGTTTTTTATTCCGAAACTTACGAATCATTTGCAATGATTTATGTTCAGCTACATTAGTGACAAAACAAGTATTGATTACATATATATCAGCATAATCAATACTTCCCTGTTTATAACCAGCATTTATAAATAAATCATTCATAACCTTAGCTTCATAAGCATTAACCTTACAACCTAAATTACAAATGTAAAATGTCATAAGTTGTTTCTAAAATCCTTTAATTCCTTTAAAAATTTATCATTAGAATTCGAATCCTTACCAAAAACTGGCGAAATAAATTCACTGCTTTTAAATTTAGGTTTTTCGATTGTCTTCTCAGGTTCAGGTGGTGATTCTGGTAAAATGTCAGTATTTTCTAAATTAGGATTATTAAAATCGTTGGCATTCTTTTTTTCTTTAACAGCTTGTACTAATTGCTCATAACTAATAATCGCATTAGCTTCTTGTTCTTCTTCAAAAGTAGTCATTGGTCGCTCACTAGTATTTTCTAAATTGGTTAATATTTCTTCAATTTGAGATGGTTCTTCTTTTTTATCTAAAACCTGATCCATATCAATTGGTTTAACCTTTCTACCTTTAAGCCATATTAAAACAATAAATAATAACAATAATAAAGAACATATAGCTATTAAATAATACTGGTATTTTATAACAAATTCTAACATAACATTCACTCCTCATACTTCAAAATACTTAATAAATAAATTGGAACAGTTTCAACTCTAAAAATATTATTCCCTAAAGAAACAGAAATAAAACCTAAATCATTCAATAACTGTTCTTCAACTGGGTCTAAACCACCTTCAGGTCCAACAACAAAAACAATTTGTTTAGCTTTTTGAATAACTTTTTTTAATGGAATACTATCTTTATTAGTACTACAAACTATTTTTAAACCATCAAATTTTAAATCAGCAAGAATTTTAATTTCAGTAATAATTGGAATTGTCATCCGTTTTGATTGTTCACTTGCTTCTTTACAAATCAAATGCCATCGATTTAATTTCTTTTCTTGTTTGTTATTATCTAATTTTACAATACTTCGATTAGTAATAATAGGAACAATTTTATCGACTCCTAATTCAGTTGCTTTTTGTAAGACAAAGCTCATTTTTTGATCAGTTAATAATGGTAAACATAAAATATATTCACTATTATTATCTAGTTTGTTTTCCACTAACTTATTTAGTTTTACATTATAGTTAAAATCAAGTTGTCCGATATAAAGTTGTTTATCATAAACAACTTCTATTAAATCGTTTTCTTTCATTCGCATAACTACTTTAATATGATAAAGATCACCATCATTTAACGTAAAGTAATTATCTTTAAATGAACTGGCAAAATAGCGTTGCATTAGCGATGGTTGTTTATCCAATCGATTAATAGCGGTTCAGCGACATAACCGATTTTTTTAGCAATTTCTATCCCGTTTTTAAATAAAACTAAAGTTGGAATAGACATTACTTCATATCTTTTAGCAATTTCTTCAAATTTATCGATATCAACTTGAACTATCTTAATATTTGCTCTTGAACTAGCAATATTTTGTAAAACGGGATGCATCATTTTACAAGGTCCACACCAAGTGGCATAAAAGTCTACTAAGACATACTCCTCATTAATTAAATCATTGAAATTTTCATTAGTTAAATTAATCATTTTTAGCCTCCTTATATTTTTTTAACAAATCATTTAATAAGTTGTTTTCAATTCCTTTTGAATCAATCTTACCACTATCTACTAATTTTTTGGCTGATTCAGATGAAATAATTTTATACTTTAAAAACAATTCCATACTTTGATAATTAAAATCAGCTGTCGCAATATTATTATCATTATATTTTTCTTTTAATGTTTTAAATTCTTCAATTACAGTAACGTTGTCATCTAATATTTTGGACAAAATCGGCGTATTATTCACAATTTGATCTTTAAATTTAGATTCATTAATAATTGAAGCATTGATTCCAAATAAAGTTATTGCATATAAAATTAAGAAAACAATAATATAATGATGAATAAAACCAATTACAGCACCAGCTAACTTAGATGGTATACCTAAAATAATAGTTGCGGTTAAAAGTTTTTCAAAAACACTTGTAACCATTAGTAAAACTTTTAAAATTACTGATAAAATAATAAAGACAATCAAAAAGGCAATAACCTCATACAATAATATATTTAAAATAGCTGCCCCTTTTAAAAATCCAAAACTGAGAAATGGCAAATGTTCATACATAAATATAGATAATGGATTTTTAAATAAATAGGCTACAATAATTATTAAAATAAAACCAACGACTCTTACCAATTCGTTTGTAAAACCTCTTTTAAAACCTATTATAGTCCCAAATAGTAAAATGACAATAATTCCAATATCGATGATATTCATATGTCCCTCCTTCTATAATATATTATATTATAACTTAAAATTTAATTTTCTTCAACTATTTCATAATGATAACTATTATTATCCACCGTTATTTTAATTTTTAAACTATTATCAAACGGTTTATTAGTTCTTGGATTGATAATCTCATCTCTAACAATCCCTTCACTTTTTAACTGTCCTAAAGTAATAATAACATATTCATCATTATTCTCTGGCAATTCAAAAACATGTTGATTGGCCCAAATTTTAGAACTTGTTATTATAAATTCTCTTTGTAAATTATAAGCTTTTTCTTTATTGTCTTTGATTGTTGCTTCAATACTAACTGTAGCTATTAGACCTAATACTCCTAACAAAATAATAATTCCTAATATTTCGATTAATGTAAATCCTTTTTTCATTTTATCAAATCCATTTCTTTAATAATTATTTGAACTTTGTCATATCTTTTTTCAATTTTTCCAGTAACTAAGTAAACATCATTGGTAACCATTTTGTATTGATTGGGAAACATTACCAATTCAGCTACTCCAAATTCATCACTCCCAGTTATAAAAAACATTGCATCCCCTTTTTTAGTTTCAATTTGTTTATATCTTTCAACATAAATCAGAAATTTAGAAACTCGGTTAATATATTTATGAATTTCATTTAACATAATTGTTGGATATTTATGTCTATATTGGGTAACTGGATGTTTAGACAAATAAAATCCAAAAATTTCCACTTCGCGTTTAATTAATTCTTGTTTTGAATACTCTTCATTTTGAACTAAAAGTGGTTTTAATTCCTCATCACCTAATTCTCCTAAAGAACTATAATTCAACAATCGTTCAATATTTTCATCCATCGTTTTTTGATTAATTTTAAAGCTATCAAAACAACCAGCTTTAATTAATTCCTCAAAGGTCTTAGTACCGATATCACATCTTTTAACAAAGTCATAGATATCTTTAAATAACCCCTTTTTTCTCTCTTCAATTATAATTGAAGCAACACTATGACCAATACCTTTTATATTAGTTAAAGGATACATTATTTTATCCTTGATAATAATATAATTATAATTACTAAGATTAATATCGGGTTTTAACACTTCGATATTGTTTTTCTTACATTCAACAATATATTCTCTTGTTTTAACTTCACTACCAATCACCATTGAAAGTAAATGTTTCATAAATACCAAGGGGTAATATGCCTTAATATAAGCCATTTTATATGCTATCATGGCATATGACACCGAATGAGCTTTATTAAACCCATATGAAGCAAATTTTAATATCAGTTCGTATATTTTAGTTCCAACCTCTTTATTATCACATTTCCTAACAAAGTGCTCCTTTTCTTTTAAAAGAATTGTTTCATCTTTTTTAGTCATAGCCTTTCTAAGAATATCAGCCTCAGCTAAAGTATAACCAGCTAGGATATTAGCAATCATCATAATTTGTTCTTGATAGACAATAATTCCATAAGTAGACTTTAAAATAGGAATTAATCGATCATCTAAATACTCAATTGTCTCTATATTATCTTTTCTTTTAATATAAGTATCAATATTTTGCATTGGACCTGGTCTGTAAAGAGCAATACAAGCTGTAACATCGTCAAATGAACTAGGTTTGAATTTGGCCAAAAACTGCATCATGCCACTCGATTCAAACTGAAATATTCCTAAGGTGTTAACCATTTTAAAAATATTTATCGCTTTATCATCATCTAAAGGGATATTATCAAAAGTTAAATCAATTTCTTTTAGACAATTGTTAATTAAAGTTAAATTTTTTAAAGCTAATAAATCCATTTTAAGTAAACCAATATCTTCTAAATA
>CAZIFR010000010.1:0-17448 GCA_964539185.1 uncultured Muribaculaceae bacterium
CTCATAGTTTAATTATTGGTTCAACTGGTTCAGGAAAAACGCAATCAATGGTTTTACCAACAGTTGAATCGTTAGCTAAACATGGAGAATCGATGATTGTTACTGACCCTAAAGGCGAGATTTACGAAAAAACAGCCAATATGTTGAAAGATAGGGGTTATAATGTCATCTTATTAAACTTCCGTGATCCGCAAAAAGGAAATGCCTGGAATCCTTTAGGTCTTCCTTATAGTTTATTTAAAGAAGGAAATAAAGATAAAGCTAATGAATTATTAGATGACTTAGCTATGAATATTTTGTATGATGAAAAAGCTCAAAATCAAGATCCCTTTTGGGAAAAAACTTCAGCCGATTATTTTACTGGTTTAGCATTAGGCTTATTTGATGATGCTCAAGAAGAAGAAATAAATTTAAATAGTATTAACTTAATGACCACCGTTGGTGAGGAAAAAATAGGGAATACAACATATATTAAAGAGTACTTTAGTCATAAAGATCCCTCTAGTCCAGCATATATTAATGTGTCATCGACGATAATGGCGCCAAGTGATACTAAAAGTAGTATTTTATCCGTTTTTAAACAGAAAATAAAATTATTTTCATCAAGAGAAAACTTATCTGAAATGTTATCTCATAGTGATTTTGACATAAAAGATATTGGAAAAACTAAAACAGCTGTGTTTATTGTTATTCAAGACGAAAAGAAAACTTATCATTCATTAGTAACTATTTTTGTAAAACAATGTTATGAAACTTTAATCGATGTTGCTCAAGAAGAAGGTGGTAAACTTAAGTTTAGAACCAACTTTATTTTAGATGAGTTCCCCAATATGCCACCATTAAAAGACGTCACAACAATGGTTACTGCTGCTCGAAGCAGAAATATTAGATTTAACTTTATTATTCAAAACTTTGCTCAACTAAATCAAGTTTATGGTAAAGAAAATGCTGATACTATTAAAGGTAACTGTGGAAATATTATTTATTTAATTAGTAGCGAAATTGCTGCTTTAGAAGAGATTAGTAAGATGTGTGGGGAAGTTAAATCAAAAGAAAAAGATAAAACAGCAAGCACACCATTAATTACAGTTAGTGATTTGCAACGATTAAAAGAAGGCGAAATTATTATTTTGCGAACAAGAAAAATGCCTTTAAAAACAAAAGTTGTTTATGACTGGAAAATTAACTGGGGATATCGAAGAGAAAACGCTTCTTATCCAACTAGAGAAAGAGGTATGGTTGCATTATTTGATTTAAAACAATTAGTTGAAAAAGATCGGGAAAGTAAAATTAATAACATGATGAGTAATATGAATACTCCGCCATCTTTTATGCCATCATTTATGCCGAAAGACGAAAAACCAATGCCTAATCCAACGGCAAATCCCATGAATAATCCGATGATGCCTAATCCTAATTCTTTTGATATAGATGATTTAGTTAAAAGAATAGATGCTAAAATAGCTGAATTAGAAGAACAAGAAAAGTTAGAACAAAGCCAAAAGAAGGAGACTCCAGTTACGGAGCCAGTAGTTGATTTAAAAGAAGAAAAGCCAAAAGTTATCAATGGTGTTACTGATGATCAATTTTTTGATGATTTCTTTAATGATGATGAATAGAGACATATTACCTTTGTAGAAAAATTTCTATTGCATATAATTTAATAGGGTGGTTATATGAATAACATTCCTACTAGTGAGTTACATAAAAGTCATGTAAATTTCAATATTATAGACATTAGATCTATTGAAAAGTATAATGATAATCATATCCCTGGAGCCATAAATATACCAAAAATAAAATTAATCAATAATCCTGATAAATATCTTAATTTTAAAACAACCTATTGTATTTATTGTAAACAGGGTATTGATAGTGTTAAAGTTTGTAACTTACTTAGAAAAAGAGGTTATAAAGTAATAAATATTATTGGTGGTTATGAGGCTTGGCTATTAGAAAAATAGAACTAAAAATGAGGTTCTATTTTTTTATCTAAAAATATTATATAATTTAGTTCGAAAAAAAAATTAATTAGAAATGATTGTGATATAATGATAATAGTGGTGATAATATGGAATATGTAATAATAATTTTGTTAGTTGTAATTTTAATTTTAACTATTTTTTCCTTATCTAAAAATATCAACGAATCAAATATTACTGAACGATTAGGTAAATTAGAAATGAGTGTTATTAAAGAAATAAGTGACTTTAAAACAACCTTTAGTAAAGATTTAACTGATGATTTTGATAAAATGAATGATAAAATAGATAAGAGATTAATTATGATTAATGACAAAGTAAATGAACGACTTGATGTTAATTTTGAAAAAACTAATAAAACTTTTACTTCTGTTTTAGAAAGATTATCTAAAATTGATGAAGCTCAGAAAAAAATTGATAATTTATCTAGTGATATAATATCTTTGCAAAGTATATTAACAGATAAAAAAACGAGAGGCATTTTTGGGGAAATAAACTTAAAACATATCATGAGTAATATTTTTGGAGAAAATGATAAAATTTATAAAATGCAATATAGTTTTAACAATGGAACAATTGTTGATTGTGCATTATTTGCTCCAGAGCCTTTAGGACTAGTTGGTATTGATTCTAAATTTCCGCTAGAAAATTATCAACGGATGGTAGATAAAAAATTAACTAATACTGAAAGGGATTTAGCTGAAAAACAGTTTAGATTGGATATCAAAAAGCATATTGATACGATTGCTAATAAGTATATAATTACAGGGGTTACTTCCGATCAGGCCATCTTATTTTTACCAGCTGAGGCCATATTTGCTGAATTAAATGCTTATCATTCTGATTTAATTGAATATGCTTATAAAAAGAGAATTTGGATTACAAGTCCAACTACCTTAATTAGTACTTTAACAACAATTCAAATTATGATGAAAAATTTAGAACGAGATAAGTATGCTAAAATTATTCATGGTGAATTAAAGTTATTAGGCGATGAATTTATTCGTTATAAAGATAGATGGGATAAACTATATCGAAGCATTGAAACAGTTAGTAAGGATGTTAAAGAAATACATACTACTACTGATAAAATAACTAAAAGGTTTAATGTTATTAATCAGGTTGAAATGGATGATATAAATGAAAAAATTGAGTAAAATTATCTTTATCCTTTTAAGCCTTTTATCAATAATAATGTTTATTGGAACAAATGATCTTGCATATTTATTGTTTATTTTAATTTTAATAATACCATATATTATTAAATTAAATGATTTTTTTACAATCCTATATTTTATCTTTGTTTTTCTGTCTTCCTTTTTAGGAGTTAATTATGAACTTTATCAAACAACTACTTGGTATGATACTTTTAACCATTTCTTATGGGGAATATTATCAAGTTTAATTGCTCTTTATATATTAGATAAATTTAAAATGTTTGATTCAAAAAACATGATATTTAATATGATATTTATTTTAACTTTTTCATTAGCAACGGCTTGCTTTTGGGAAATTTTGGAATATGGTACTGATAAATTATTGTTAAAAAATACCCAAAGAATAGAAACAGGGGTAAATGATACGATGAAAGATATTATTATATCTCTTTTAGGAAATCTTTTATTTTTAGTAACTTTCTGGTATGAATATAAAAGCAACTGTAACCTATTAATCAAACGAAGTAAGGAGCTGTGGTCAAATGGAAGATCAAATAATAAATATATTAAACAAAAATAATCGTGCTTTATCTGTAAATGAAATAAACGATGCTCTTCTTTTAACATCAGTTGAAGATTTAAAAAAGTTATTAAAAGCATTAAATAAATTAGAGGATGAACTAAAAATATATCGAACGAAAAAAGACAAGTATTTAATGTTTACTAATAGTCATTTAAAAATTGGAGTAATGATTACCAATAAGAAAGGTTTTGGATTTGTCGATATTGAGGGTAATGAAGATGTTTTTATTGCTCCAACTAATATGAATAGTGCTATTCATGGTGATAAGGTCATTGTTGAAATAACATCTCCTAAAGGAATTGATTTAGAAGGAAGGATCTTAAAGATTGTCGAACGAAAATTCAAACAAATGGTTGGAGAAGTATATTATAAAAAAAATAATCCATATTTGAAATTAGATGACGATAGAATAAAATTAAATATCGAAATAGATAAAAAGAAAACTCTAAACGCTATGGATGGTCATAAAGTATTAGTTAAAATTACTAACAAAATAAAGGAAAATAATTATCGTTGCGAAGTTATTAAAATCTTAGGTCATAAAAATGACCCGGGCGTGGATATTTTATCAATTACTAATGAAATGGGTATTCCCGATACTTTTAGCGAAAAGGTAATTGCAGAATTAGATAAAATACCTAATGAAGTCTATAAAGAAGAAATGATAAATAGAGTAGATTTAAGGAATGAAATTATTTTTACCATTGATGGCGATGATACTAAAGATATCGATGATGCTATTTCTATCGAAAAAATTGATAATCATTATAAATTAGGAGTCCATATTGCTGATGTTAGTTATTATATAAAACCCAATACTTCTTTAGATGATGAAGCATATGAAAGAGGAACTAGTGTTTATTTAGCCGATAGAGTAATACCAATGCTCCCTCATAAATTATCTAATGGTATTTGTTCTTTAAATCCTAATGTCGATCGATTAGCCATTTCCTGTATAATGAAAATTGATGAAAAAGGGAATGTTTTGGATTATGATATTACTCAAAGTGTTATTAATTCTAAAATTCAAATGACATATAAAAATGTTAATAAGATATTAGAAGAAAATGTTATTCCAGAGGGTTATGAATCATATGTAGAAAAGTTAACTTTTATGAAAGAGCTAGCTAATATTTTACGCCACAATAAAGAAAACCGTGGCTATATTGATTTTGACCTAGATGAGTCGAAAATAATTGTCGATGAAAAAGGTAAAGCCATTGATGTTGTTTTAAGAAATCGAGGAACCGGAGAAAAGATAATTGAAGATTTTATGATTGTTGCCAATGAAACAGTGGCATCACATATTTATTTTATGGATTTACCATTTGTATATCGGGTTCATGGTGAACCAAATGAAGAAAAGATTAATAATTTTTTAAGATTTATTAATATTATTGGTTATAAAATAAATGCTAATCTAAATAAAATAACCTCAAAAACAATGCAAGAAATATTAAAACAATTAAAAGATAAAAAAGAATTTCATTTGCTATCAGCTTTATTATTAAGAAGTATGCAAAAAGCTGTTTATGATCCTAATAATATTGGTCATTTTGGTATTGCAAGTAAATGCTATACTCATTTTACCTCTCCTATTAGAAGGTATCCTGATACGATTGTTCATCGATTATTACATACTTATGTTTTTGACAATAATATTAATAAAGATGTCGTTGATTATTATTCTAGACAGTTATCTGTTGTAGCTGAACATACTTCTTTAACTGAAAGAAGAAGTATTGAGTGTGAACGAGCTGTTGATGATATGAAAAAAGCAGAATATATGTTAGACCATATAGGTGAAGAATTTCAAGGTATTATTAGTTCGGTTATGCCGTTTGGAATGTTTGTCGAACTACCTAATTTAATTGAAGGGTTAGTTAGGATGGATAGTTTGAAAGATGATTATTATTCTTTTGATGAAACAACTTTTACCATTAGAGGAAATAAAAATAAACGTGGATATCGATTAGGTGATTCTATAAAAGTTAAGGTAGTAGCTGCTAATAAAGATAAAAGAACAATTGATTTTGAGGTGATTTAATGGAAATAAATAATCGAAAAGCATACTTTGATTATGAAATAATTGATACTTTTGAAACAGGAATTGTTTTAACGGGTACTGAAATAAAATCGATAAGATTAGGGAAAGCTAATTTAAAGGATAGTTATGGTATTATTAAAAATGGTGAATTATTTTTGTTAAATATGCATATAAATACTTATGAATCAGGTAATCGTTTTAATCATGAAGAAACGAGAACGAGAAAATTATTAATGCATAAAAAGGAAATAATTAAATTAAATTCAAAATTAGAAATGGAAGGTTTAACTTTAGTTCCATTGAAACTTTATTTTAAAAAAAATATCGTCAAGATTTTATTAGGGCTAGTTAAAGGTAAAAAAGTATATGATAAAAAAGAAGCTATTAAAGAAAGAGATTTATTAAGGGAATCACAGAAGGAATTAAAAAACTATTGATTTTATGGATTAATAATGGTATAATCTTTCCACTGGGGTCGCTTGGCTTCGACGGGATTATTTGAATTTAGATGGCAAGTCGGAGGTACACGTTAAGTACAAACAGAAAAATAACTGGAAAAAATAATTTAAAAAATGTATTTGGTGCTAACGCTTTAGCATTTGCTTAATTAGAGTTAAGACGATACAGCTTCATTAATTTTTTTCTCATAGGAATTAAATGAAGCTCATAAATATGAGATATACTATTGATAATTTCTATAGTCAATAATGAATTTAATAGAATTACTAAAAGATAGCTAGTTAATTTGCAATATCTTTTAGGACATTAATAAAGTTAACTAAACTTGTAGATGTTTAAATGTCATTGATTTCGGACAGGGGTTCAATTCCCCTCGACTCCACCAAAAGGAATTTATCAAACTCAGTCACAATTTGACTAAGTTTGTTGAAATATAGAGTGTTTCAGGGGTGATTAATAATGCTAATATTATTAGGAAGTATGAATCCTTCTAAAAAAAGAGCAACAGAAGAAGCTTTTAAAAAACTAGGAATAGATAATTTACAAATTATATGTATTGATTCTAAATCGGGTGTTTCAAGCAAACCAATAGATTCTGAAATACTAAAAGGGGCAGATAACAGAAATCAAGAATCTAAAAAATATGCTGTCCAAAATAATATTAGTTATGATTATTTATGTGCTATTGAAGGTGGTTTTTCTTTAGATGAAAATGGATTACCTTTTGTGGTAACTTATGCAATTATAGAAGATAGTAATCATAATAAGTCAACGGGTAAATCGTTAGGAATAAGAATCAGAAAAGAGATGTTTGATTTTATAAAAAATGGTGGTTCTTTAAACAAATTAATAGGGGAAATAAATGGAGATAGCAATAACAAGCATTTACAAGGAATAACAGGTTATTTAACAAACGGGTTATTAAGAAGAGATTTTGTAGATAAGGAAGCTGTAATTTCTGCACTAATTCCAATTATTTTTAAAGAAAATAGAGATTTATTATCAGCAAAAATTTTAAATTACAAAAAATAATATAATTTTTTATATAGATGATAATATCATGATTTGTGTAAAATCTTTGCGCCTGTAAGTGTAATAAAAAAGTACTAATAATTAAGAAATTCAAAAGAAAAACTGCAAGAATGCTATAATAAATTTGCAAAAAAATGTAAAAAGTGCAAAATAGTAAAGTGATAAAGTAAAAGTAGACCAAAGAAAAAAAGCTCAGTCTACTTTTTTGATACAATAAAATAAAAGAGCCTACCCAGCGGGAGGAACTCATATATGAATTATATTCAATTAATAGAAAAAAAGAACGAAGAAACTGAATAAAGTATAGACATTTTCTTAATAAGTGGTAAAATAAACAACATATGTGAATTGGGGGGGAATTCTATGGCTTATTTATTTAAAGCCAACTAAAATTTATGATATAATATTAGGTAAAAACGAAGGAGGATTTTAAAATATGTCAAAATATGTTGCGTTAAGAAAAGATGTTTGTGGTGGACAATTATTAAAAACTGGTAATATGGCTATTAAAATGTATGATGGCAATAATAATGAATTATCACAACAAAAAATGATAGAACAAGGGATATCAAATATTCAATGTTTTAGTGGTTTAGTATGTAGAAGTATGTTATTTGATGTGAATGAACAAGGGTTAGCAAATGATTTGATTTATACAACACCAACAAATTATGTAATTCAGGGTATTCAATCTAAAAGCAATATCGAAAGTCAATTTGTTATTAACCATTATGTAGAATTAGAAGAATTATTAAAATATCTAAAATATGGCGTAGATTTAACTCAAGGCGATTTAAATCAAATATATAAAAAACTTATAGTTAATCAATGGTGGTTAAATAATCATATGGAATTATTTGGTTGGATTAAAGATAGTTGTGGACATCATTCTGGAGGAAAAGTAACAATGCCTATGAAGGTTTATCGAAATTTAAGTTGGATTAGTTGCTCCAAAAATAGTAACCCGCATCCAGAAGAACCAGGGTTTAGTTTACTAAAAAAAAGAAAATAGTCTTTTTAAATTTTCAAAAAATAATTAAAACTAATAAATTACCTAAAAGTTTTTTGTTGTACTATATATTAAAAATATGTTATTATAAATATGTTTAAAGAGGAAAAAAATATGGAAAATAAAAATTTTAAAAATCTAGATGAGGTATTAAAATCAATAGAACTAACAAAAGGTGAAATAAAAACATTAAAAAAAGATTTGAAAAACATATCAAACGGTAGAATTAGAAGGTTTTTTTCGAGTAAAGATTATGAAAAACAACAATTTAAATTATATCAAACTCAAATTAAAAATCAAATAAAATCTAAAAGATTATTTGTTAGAAATAATGAAAGTTATTTAGAAAGTTTGTGTACCTTTGATTTTGATATTGCTACTCAATTTATTGTGGGAGTTTTATCAATCGTTGAAAATGAAAAGTTTGAAACTGCTGAGATAGAATTAGATGATAGTTATACCACCCAACAACCTATTGGAGAAATAATGATTCCGCTAACTCATTCTTTTGAGGATAGTTTTTGTTTAATTACTACAATTCAAAATATAAAGGAAGTATTAAAGCTATATGATAGAGGTGAAATAAATGACTCCTATGATATAGAAGAAAGTATCCAAAATGGAAAATATATATCCCTTGAACTAAATGATAAATATTGCTTGTTTGATTATGATATGAGACAAGTACCAGAAGAATTAACTACTGCTTATCCGTTCTTATCTAATATAATTTGTGAATTAATAAGTCATAGACTGGAAAATCCAACTTTAACAGAACAGCAATTAGTTACAACTATGTTACAAGAAATATCAGAAAGGTATTCAGTGCAATCCCTAAATAATAAAGTTAAACAAATAAATTATAAATAAATTGATTATAGGTGGCAAAATTAATGAATATAAAAACTAAAATAGCATTATTTAAAATTTTAAAAAAGAATTTGGACAAAGAAGTAGAATCAAAATATCTTCGATTTTATCAATCTGTTAGCAATAATGACATTTTTATTTTTATGATGAAATTAGATTGGGATATTGAAATGACTTTTATTGAAGAAGTAGTAAGAGAGGTAATAGAACCAATCACAGGGACTTTTTTACATCAATTCACCGATAAAAAATATTTGAATTTAAATAAAAATTATGAAAATATGATGGATTATTCAAGAAATCTTGAATTTGGAAATGGTAAAGACAGTTATAGGGTTGTTGATATCGAAAAATTATTACCTGGTATTCAAATTCCTGAAAAAATCAAAGTTAGAGAGATATATAATTTATATGAATTAATAAAACAAAAAACAAATAAGACAAATGACAAAATGAAATCTTTTTAAAATGATTGTGAAAGAATGTATTATGAAGTATAATATTTTGGTTAATAGTGAACATCAACCAGGTTTAGCTGTGGATTTTTGTTTATCCTTGTATATTTAACAATAGACTCTTTATATGTTGATGAACCATTATTATAATGAGGCAGCCTCTAGAAAAAATATATGGAGATAAAAGTGTTTTTAAAATTTGACAGTTTTAATATCATTTGTTACAATATGTTCTTAATTAAGGGAGGAATATTTATGAAAACGATTGATAGAAATAATATGAATTCAGCATTATTCTATAAGTACCTTACTGCCAATGGTTTTAATCCAAATAATTGTAAAAGAATTTTAGAAATAGGTGCATCAGCACAAAATTCAGTATCACAATTTTTAAAATATTATCAACAATTTTTACTTTCATTAAAGGTTAGAGAATCTGATTTATTTAAAGTTGGAATTAAAGGAGCGGTAGGACATTTAAAAAAAGGTGAAATTTTTATGCCATTAGTTCCTGTTAGTGATGAACATATAGAAAATTATTTTTGTAAATCTTTTGATAAGGATAAATATCCTCAAATTTGTGACCGAGATAAATATCCGACTATAAAACAATTTGATGTTGTAATAAGTGATGGCTATTCACCAGATTCCATTCAATTACAAGATTTAGAACAAGAAATATATATTGGATCATGTCGTGATATTGAAAATATATCTGAAGAAACACCCACGATAACACCCCATTATGTTAACTTTGAAGTTCTGTATGATATTATGAATCGTAAATATAATAATAATTTTATCTTTTTGCATGATATAGATTTTTCAATAAATAAAGAATATTGTTTGATTAAGCAAAAAATGTGAAAAAGGGGATAAAATGATTAAGTATTATAAGGAATTAGAAAAACCGAATGATTTTACCCTGCCACTTATTGAAACAAAGTTTGATTCCCAAAACTATAAGTATATAGAGATAGATAAGTTACCGTTAGAATTTTTTGATAAATATGAATATTTATTAAGGGCTATGAAAGATATTCATTTTCTTATGATGACTATTGATTTAGAACAAATAAGCAATCGCCTTCGCGCAAAATGGGGTCAAACGGACTGGGAATATACGCGAAAAAATTGGGAGTTATGGCATGCTGATTATGGAACTTTATCTGAATTAACTGAAATTAAAGAAGAGATGTCAGGATTAAAAATAAAGCTAGAAACAACAACTGATATCATTAGCACCATACAATTTTATGATACTGTTATGTCAAAAATCATATATTTGTGTCCTGATATTGCGGATGAATGGAAGAAAATATATTTGCTTTTGGTTACTGCCGTAAAAGACATAACAACTTATACTCATATAAAATATGGAAAAGATGCCCATCATACTTGCGATGCAAGAGATGTTAAGCTTCCCAACGCATGGTATATAACTTCATATGGTGATTTATATAATACAGGAGGTCCGAAAGGTCATAAAGAAACAAATCTAATTTATAGTTACCAAGAAATAAAACACATGTTATTAGAAAATAAATCAATGGTTGGAATTGCAAATGCTAAATTACAAGAAAAGTTTCAAATTAATAATAATGGTTATATAGATTCATCTGATTTTCAAAGTTATTTAAACTATAAATTTGATTTTTCATTTGTTCCAACTTCAGCTCGATCTCGTTATTTTGATCGAAAATCATATAACTCAAGAATTGTTAAAACTATTTTAGGTGTTATAAGCGTTCAAGCAAGTTTTTATCGTTTTTTTGAAAGTATGCAAGAATATACTTCTAACCCAAATCATGAGTTATATAAACTAAAAGATATGACTGATGATCAAATAGGAGATATTTTAGTAAGATGCGCAGGTTGTTATAAGATTGAAACGTCTTTAAATAAAACAATTACAACAAGTTCATTAACACCTTTTCAAGATTTATATGAATATATAATACGAGGTTGGGATGTTTGTATAATCCCACCAATTATTGTTAGTAGAGAAGAAGGGATTGTAAAAGAACTTGATATTAACTCCCCAATAGTAGAAACTTACATTGAAAAAGGTACTCAAAAATATAAGCAACATCAACAAGTAGGATATGGGAAAATATATATTAAAGATTATAATGAAATTAAACATGTATAAGTTTTCTTAAACATGTTTTTATTATGATTATAAAACTTAATGCACAATAATTGTGCACTTTCAAATTTAATTAACGGCTAAAATTTGGTTATGTTATAATTAGCACTTTATTTTGACTTTTAACTGATATAATGATATAATTAATAAGCTTATGAGGTGAAAAAATGAAGATTAATTCAGTTAATTTAGTTATAAGTGCAGTAAGAAGAAGTCAGTATCCAACAGATAATAAACCAGAATTTTTATTAGTGGGTAGATCTAATGTTGGTAAAAGTAGTTTTATAAATACGTTAATTAATCGAAAAAATTATGCCAGAACATCATCAAATCCTGGGAAAACACAAACCATTAATTTTTATTTAGTTAATGAACAATTTTATTTAGTTGATGCACCAGGATATGGATATGCTAGTTTAAGCAAATTAAAGAGAAAAAAATTCGGTTTGATGATGGAAGATTATTTAACTAATCGTTCTAATTTACGACAAGTTTTTATGCTTGTTGATTTTAGACATAAACTATCGAACGATGATATTATGATGTACAATTTTTTAAAGTACTATAAATTACCGGTAACAATTGTTGCAACTAAAACAGATAAAATTGGAATAACCAAACAACAACAACAAAGAAACCAAATTTTAGGTGATTTAGACTTAGTAATTGGCGATGAATTCATTATGTTTTCAAATGTTACTAAAATGGGAAAAGAAGAAATCGTGTCAAAAATTGAAAGAATAATATAAAAACAACTCATTATTAATTTTAATTCATACAATAATTTAGGTGGTTATATGAAAATCATTTTTAATGAGGATAAAATCATTATTTATTTGAACAAAGAAAATACAAAATTTGTTTTAAATGAAGATGATAGTTTGAAACATTACTTTCAAAATTTATTTTATAAATTGAAAAAACATTTTAATATTGAAACAAGTAATTTTTATAATATTGATGTTTTTTGTGATGAATATTATGGCTATGTTTTAGAAATAACAGCTAGTAATCTTTATTATGACTATTTTGATCAAATTGATATGCAAATTAATATTATTAAGAGTCTTCCTTTTTTATATGAAATTGATTATAGTTTTTTAAATAATTTAAATCTATCTTATTATAAAAAAGGGTCAAAAATATATTTAAAACCAAACAATCAGATAAATAGCATGAAATTTGGTCAGGTTATCGAATATTCCAAAATTATTTATGGAGATGAAATAGAAAATATCATAAACAATAGTGAGAAGGTGAACGCATGAAAAAACCAGTTGTTGCTTTAGTTGGGCGTCCTAACGTTGGTAAATCAACTTTATTTAATAAATTAGTAGGAACTAAAATTGCCATTATCGAGGACAAGCCTGGAGTAACTAGAGATCGTATATATGGAAATGTTAAATTTAATGATTACGCATTTAGTGTCATTGATACTGGTGGTATTGATTCGTCTAATATAGAATTTAACGAAGAAATAAAAATGCAAGTTGATATCGCTATTGATGAATCCGATGTTATTGTTTTTGTTGTCGATGCAAAAGAAGGAATAACATCTAATGATTTAGTTGTTAAAGACATGTTGATGAAGTCAGGGAAAAGGGTTATTGTTGCTGTAAACAAAATAGATAGCAAATTATCAAAAGACAATTTATATGATTTTTACGAATTAGGTTTTGATAGTTACATCAATATAAGTTCTGAACAAAATGATGGAATATATGATTTATTAGAAGAAATTGTTAAAGATTTAAATGTTTATAAAGAAGATAATCCAGATACAATTAAGTTTAGTGTTATTGGCCGACCAAATGTTGGTAAAAGTAGTTTAGTTAATGCCATTTTAAATGAGGAAAGAACTATTGTTAGTGATATAGCAGGAACAACAAGAGATGCTGTTGATATAGAATTTGTTTATCATGAACAAAAATTTAATGTTATTGATACAGCTGGGATGAGAAAAAAGGGACGAATTTATGAAAATATTGAAAAATACAGCCTTCTAAGAAGTCTAAAAGCCATTGATAGATCTAATGTATGTTTAATTGTAATTGATGCAAAAGACGGGATCGTCGAACACGATAAACATATTGTAAGCTATGCTATTAGTGCTGGGAAAGCAATTATAATTGTCGTAAATAAATGGGATACAATTGAAAATAAGGATCAAGCAATGAAAAAGTTTACCCAAGATATTAGAAATAACTTTCAATTTATCCCGTATGCTCCAATCGTGTATTTATCAGCTTTAACCAAAAAAAGAATTCATACTTTAATGCCTAATATTATTAAGGTATATGAGAATAGTTGTAAAGAGATTGCAACTAGTTTATTTAACAATGTTATCCAAGATGCTTATAATTTAAATTTGCCACCAACTTATAAAGGAAAAAGACTAAAAATATATTTTTCTAATCAAGTATCTATTAAGCCACCAACTTTTAATATCCAAGTTAATAGTAAAGGATTAATACATTTTTCTTACGAAAGATATTTAGAAAACAAAATAAGAGAATCATTTGATTTTGAAGGAACACCAATTGTTTTACAATTTAAAAATAAAGGGGAAGAATAATAATGAAAAAAGGTTTTACATTAATTGAAATTATTGGAGTAATTCTTCTATTATGTATACTAGCTTTGATTGCTATTCCAAGAGTTGTCGAAGAAATAGAAAAAGCTAAAAACTTAGCAACTGAGCAACAAATAAATATGTTAAAGGAAAGTGCTCTATTGTATTCTGTTAAATTTGATTTAGGTTATGATGATAATATAACTAAAACAATTGATTTTGATAGTTTGATAAATTCAGGCTTTTTAAAAGAAGACAGCATCTTAAATGAAAAAGGAAACCGAATAGAAGGTTGCCTTAGTTATAAATGGTTTAATAATTCTAATCAATATGAATTTTGGTATGAAAAAAAGTGTAATTAATTTTACACCTTTTTTTTAAAATATGAAAATGTTTTTTTCTTTTTTTCTTCATTTGTAAAGGTAGAATTATTGTACTCTTGAATTAAATTAAGATAATCATTATCGATTATTCTTTCAAAATAACCCATTTGATCAAAATTAATATCATACCATAAAGGTGATGATGTTTTCATTTCGTTAAAAAGATGCCAATTATCAATATTTTTTTCTTTACATATACGGGAAAGATTAAACAATCTTCTACTAAATTGTTCATCTTGTTTAATTTTTTGATTTGTTTTAACATCTTTATGGAACAGTCTTACTTTAAGTATTGTTTCTACATTATCATTAAAAGCTAATTTGAGAATCTTATCGTGATATTCATTATTAGAAATTCGTTTAAAATAATTTATTTCATCGAACTTAATTTCACTAAAAGCTGAAATGCAAGTTACTCCAATACAAAACGACGCTTCTGTTCTACATTTTGACAAATTACATAATAAAAGAGCATTTAATAAAGTGTTTTCATAATTTTCATCCATATTTATTTTTTGACATATTTTAACATCTAAATCCATTAAATAGTTATTTTTCATTATACATCCCCCTACTTCAAGTATATTCTATCATAATATTTTAGTTTTTTCAAATAAACTATTTTTGAAAACAGACATATAATATTTTGAGGAGTGATAACGTGAATTTTACAGAAGGATTTTTTAATAAAATTCAAAAAAAAACTAACGTTGGAAAAGAAACTATTTTAAATTTAGCCAGTAAACTTCAACAAGCTAATTTAAAAGATGAAGGTACTTTAAGAGAGGTAATAAAAGAACTAAGTAAAATGACTGGTAAAGATATAAATAAGGAAAAAGAAGATAAAATAGTTAAAGCAGTAATCGATGATAAAGTACCTAAAGATATTGATAAATTAATTTAAAAATACTAAAAATAGTATTTTTTTAAATTCATATTCATATAGTTTTAATGAAAGTAGAGGGTAATATGGAAAAGATAGATATAATAAAGAGTATTACAGAAAGAACTGGTGGTGATATTTATCTAGGAATTGTTGGAGCTGTTCGAACAGGAAAATCAACATTTATAAAAAAAGTTATTGAAAATTTAGTAGTTCCAAATATAGAAGATGAATATGAACGAAAAAGATGTTTAGATGAAATACCACAATCGGCTCAAGGTAAAACAATTATGACGACGGAACCCAAATTTGTTCCTAGCAAATCAGCCACTATTTCAATCGAGGATTTTAAAGCGAATGTCAGATTGATCGATTGTGTTGGATATGTTATTCCTGATGCGAAAGGTTATGAAGATGAAAATGGCCCAAGAAAGGTAAGAACACCCTGGTATGATGAAGAAATACCATTTGTTGAAGCAGCCGAAATTGGTACCGAAAAGGTCATTAAAGATCATTCTAGTATTGGGATTGTTGTAACAACAGATGGGTCTATTTGTGATATAAGTAGAAATAATTATGTAGCTGCTGAAGAAAGAGTCATAAATGAATTAAAAAACATTGGAAAACCTTTTATAGTAGTTTTGAATTCGGTTCATCCAATGCTCCCTGAAACGGAAAACTTAGCCGATAATTTAAGACAAAATTACGGAGTTCCAGTTATTCCTATTAGCGTTGAGAATATGGGTGAGCGTGATATATATGCTATTTTAAAAGAAGCATTATATGAATTTCCAGTTTTAGAAGTAAAAGTTGATATGCCAGAATGGATTGCTTGTTTAAATCCTCAACACTGGCTTAAAGAGATATATATGGAAAAAATCAAAAAAAGTGTTGTTGAAGTTGAAAAGTTACGAGATATCGATCATATAACTGATCACTTTAATGATTCAGAATACATAAAAAAAGCATACTTATCAGAAGTAAATACATCAACAGGAGTAGTTACAATTACGTTAAAAGCTCCAGTAGAACTTTATAATCAAGTTTTAAAAGAAATAATTGGAATCGATATAAATAACAAAACGACATTACTTCGAATATTCCAAAGTTATCATGAAACCAAAGAAGAATTTGAACAAATTAAAACAGCTTTAAAAATGGTTAAAACGACTGGATATGGTGTTGCGAATCCAACTTTAGAAGATATGAAACTTGAAACCCCAGAAATTATCAGACAAGGATCACGTTATGGAATTAAATTAAAAGCGGTAGCTCCTTCAATTCATATGATAAGAGTAGATGTGGAATCGACATTTGAACCAATTATTGGAAGTGAACTTCAAAGTAAAGAACTAATTAACTATTTAATGAAAGACTATGATCTTAATCCCGCTAATATATGGAAAAGTGAAATTTTTGGTCGGAGTTTAGATATTATAGTTAAAGAAGGAATTCAAGCTAAATTATCATTAACTCCAGAAAATGCTAGATATAAATTACAACAAACATTATCTAAATTAGTTAATAAAGGTTCAGGAAATCTATTTGCTATCGTTATATAAACATTGTAAAAAGGCTATCAAGGTCTTTTTTTGATTTTATTATATGAAAGAAGAAAAAAACATGTAAAATTATAATGAAAAATATAAAATACCAACATATTTAATCATCATAATTATCGTGCTAGTTATTTACTAATTGGACTAAATGGGTTTATTATTTATGAATAATAATAATCTAAATCCTAATATTAATGAAAATGATGGATTAAATGACAAAAAAGACACAGAAAAAGATGATGATAAATAATATCTTTTATTACAAACTAAAAATTTTATTAGAAGCTTTGGTGGTACGGTATATAGAA
>CAZIFR010000011.1:0-17052 GCA_964539185.1 uncultured Muribaculaceae bacterium
TACTAAATAAAAAAACAAAAGAGATTAAGAGTATTCAGAATAAATATACTAAAACCGTTAATGATTTTTTAAAAAGTTTAAAAACTAATATGTTTATATTAAAAGAAAAGCAATTTACTTCTAATGAAAATTTATATGGATTACAGTTTAATCACAAAATCAATTTTAGCAAAGTTAGTGATGGAAATTCTAACGATATTGCTGAAGATGAAGTGCCGGTTTTATTTACCTTATTATCAGAAAAAATACTTACTGATATGATTGAGTATAATCAAAATAAAAATTATGTTTTAATGTTACCAAAACAGTTATATGAAAAGAGTAAGAAAATAGATAAACTTTTAAAAATGATTGATGATAAATATGCTAAAGCAAAAACGATAATAGCAATTGAATATAGTGATTATCTAAGCTACAAAAAGGAAGTTAAAAGAATATCAAAAATGGGATATAATTTTGCCGTGGTATTTAACAAAGAACAAAAAATTAAAAAAAGTGAACAAAGTAGTCTTAATATTGCGAGCTATTTAATTGTTAATAATAAGGTAATGCCTGAAAACGCAATCACATCATTACTTCCTAACCAAATGTCTTCTAAAGTTGTTTATGAAGATATATTACCAAAATTAAGTGGTCTTGGCGGTGAAAAATGATGATGGCATTTTTAAAAAAAGTTATCAACAAAATAACAGATGTTTTAGAAAATATTATTGACATTATAAAAAATAAAACCGTTACGAAAAGGATTAAAACTAATGAGATTGTCGATGATGAACCCATTTTAGTAGTTAAAGAAGAAAATCCAGAAACTTTAATATCTAGTATTGATGAAGTAGAAGATGAACTAGATAAAACTTCGGTCTTCCGGGTGATCTCTATTGATGAAAATGGTATTGATGAAAAATATAAAGAGGAACCATTAACTAATAATATAAATGAGGAAAATCCAGATTTAATATCTCAATTTATCTCAGTTGATTCTTTGGAAGTAGATAAGACCTTATTAGAAATAGCAGAACATGAAATTAAGGAAAATGACAAAGTAGAAAAAGAGATAATTATCCCAGTTGTTGAAGACGAACCTGAGGTTGAAGATGAAACATTCACCAATATTAATTTTGATTTTTTAAAAACAAAAAAAAGTAAGAATATATTTGAAAAAATCATGGTAATTAAAACAGAAGAGATAAATGAATTAATCAAAATAATCATGGAAGAAAACAAAAAACATGTTAGTCCAGTTACAATCAAAAATGGGTTTATAACTTCTTATCTTAATGCAAAATATTACAATGATTTTAAAGAAAACATTCAAGGAAAAAATAGTTTTTCTAAGTTAAAGAAAACAATAGAAATTATTGCTGCCGAATTAATTGTTAATTCTAAAAAAAATATCGATTATGAAAATACAGTGAAAGCCTACTTAAAAACATTTTTACTAATTGTCAATTTAGATAAGGCTAATGATTCGATAACTGATAATAAAGCTAAAAGTGAATTTTATAGCCATGAATTACATAAATACGATAAAAATTTAAATAATAATTTAATTTTAAAAAGTGTTAATGAAATTAAAAAGACGCAAAAAAAATATGCTCATATGACATCTTTATTTTTAAATTCCTTAAAAACGAATTCATTCGATTTAATTATTAATCCATTAAGCAGCAAAAAAAACATGTATGCTATAGATTTAAACCACAATATTGCTTTTAATAAGGTTTATAGTGATTATATAATAAATAAGGTTTATACCGAAGGAATTATTGCTGAAGATAAAATTCAAGTTTTGCTTCCTTTACTATCAATTCAATTAATTGAAGATATGCTTAAATTTAATCATGAAAACAAATACTTTCTATATCTTCCATCTAGTTTATATAGTAAAGAAAAGAAATGTGAAAAAACATTGAAATTAATTGATGATAAATATGCTAAAAATAGAGTTTTTCTTTTATTATCTTATGATGAGTTATTATTAAATAAAATTATGATAAAGAAAATGAGAAAACAAGGATATAAATTTGCATTAATGTTTAAAGAAAAAATTACTGTTAAAGCAAAAGACAAAGGTAATGTATATATGGCTAGTTACATATTGATCGACAAAACAATTGATTATAAAACAATGATTCCTTCAATACCTAAAGAATTTGAAGGTCGAATTATTTATGAAGATTTAAAAAATAAAATTGGAGGTGATTAGATGAATACCTTTTTAAGATTTTTTTATGAATTTACTTCAGTTTTTATTGAAGGCATTTTAATGATATTTAAAGGTTTGTTTTCTGGTCTTCTCCAGTTAGTTAACTATAAAGAATACAGTCAGATTATTAATAGTTATAAAGATAGTTTTGAGGGTGCTGAGTGGCTTTTAGTAGGATTATCGATTACTATTTTAGTTATTATTGTAGGACTTATTGGTTTATTAATCTATTTTGGATTAAGAAAATTATTAAGAATTAGAAAAACAAAATTAAATCAAGAAGATCTTCTTGATGAAATCGCTGATTTAAATAATAAAGTAGCTAAATTAATGAAAGAAAAAGACGAAATAATGGCAATGAAGGTTTCTAAATTGGGATTAAATCCTGAGGAGAAAGATGAAATTGTTGAAGACTTAGAAACAGACAATGAAGAAGAAAATCTTTTAAATGTTAGATTTTCCAAACTTACTAGAATTGACCAAGAATATAAAAACTATAAAATTAAAAAATATGATAATCAAGTTAGCTTAGAAGAATTAGTCGATGATTTTAGATGTTATTCGGCTACGCAATTGCGATTATATTATGACTCATCGTTATTAAGAACTTTTATTTCAGGACTAGCTTGTGGAAAATTAATTATATTACAAGGGATATCTGGAACTGGTAAAACCTCTTTAGCTTATGCTTGGGGAAAGTTTGTTAAAAAAGATTCTTGTATTGCTTCTGTCGAACCATCATGGCGTGATAAAACCGAATTATTAGGGTACTTTAATGAGTTTACTAAAAAGTTTAATGAATCAGAAGTATTAGCTGAACTATATGTATCGGGTTATGATGATGATGTCCATACTATTATTTTGGATGAGATGAATATTGCTCGGGTTGAATATTATTTTGCTGAAATGTTATCGATTCTTGAAATGCCATCTCGAAATGAATGGATTATCGAACTAGTTAGTAATGCCTGGCCGGATGATCCTAAACGAGTTGTTAGTGGTAAATTAAAATTACCAGGGAATCTATGGTACATTGGTACTATTAATAATGATGACTCAACATTTATGGTTACTGATAAGGTTTATGACCGGGCCATGCCAATCGATATTAATAGTCGAATTGATCCCTTTGAGTGTCGGGAACAAGAAGCTATTAGTATAAACTCAAGTTATTTAGAATCTCTGTTTGAAGATGCCATCATGAAAAATCCTGTTTCTGATAAAAATATAGACAAAGTTAGAGCAATGGATGATTATGTTATTAAACACTTTAGAATAGCTTTTGGAAATAGAATTATGAAACAGTTAAATACTTTTGTTCCGGTTTATATAGCTTGTGGTGGTAAAGAAGTAGAAGCTATTGATTATTTTATAGCAAAAAAGATACTTCGAAAATTTGATCAGTTAAACATTTCTTTTATTAGAGATGAAATAGATCCTTTTATATCTTATCTAAATAAAGAATTTGGTGATAAGGCGATGAAGGAATGTATTGAATATTTAGAACGAATTAAGAAAACGATATAGAAGATGGTGATAATATATGGCAAAAAAAGAAAAGATTAAAATTGATGAACTGTTCACTCAAGAAAAAGAAGAGTTTATTAGCAACATTGATTCACAAATGTATTTTAAATCGGAATTAAGTAGTAATTTAATGAATTTTGATTGGCTTCAAGAAATAGAATTTGCCTGTCCATATATTGATAATATTATTAGAAACCCTAAAGTTGCTTTAATAACTGAAGAAGATGTCGTCAAAATTGAAAAGGCTAAAAAAATAACTGTTGCTAGTGTTAAGGATCTAGCTAAACATACTCATTTTATTGATAAAGTTGATCCAGTAACTAATGAAGTACAACCATCCAGAATTCTTATTGCTCGTAATGAAGAAACTTATAATACTTATGAAAATCGATTCATATATACGTTAATTGATAATTTAATAAGATTTATGTTTAACAAAGAAAAAATTATTGAAGAATTTGAAGTTAAAAAGGAAAAAACTTTAGAGTATGTTGCTTCTTCAAATGTTGGGTCACAAAAGGTTAAGATTGAATTAAAAATCAATTCCAAAAAACTTTTAAATGATAAAAATGCTGAAGATTTTCAACAAGAAATCGAAACCATTAAACTAAGAGTAAAAAAGATAAAAGATTATTTATCTAATTGGCGACGAAGTGAAATGATAAAATCTTTAGAAAAAATGCGGGTATCATTTGTTACACCCCCAATAAAAAAGACCAATGTTATTTTAAAAAATGCCAATTTTCAAATTGCAATGAAATTATGGGCGTATCTTCAGTTGTATGAAATTGATGATCCAGACGGTATTAAAGATGGGTTACAGACTACTGGTGAAGATATATTAAAAGAGATGATCGATGACTCCTTTTTAATTGATTATCTTATTTTAGATACAGTCGATTCTACTAAAAAGGACTTAAGAGAAAAACTTCCTCAATATGCTATATTTTTACTTATGCAACAAATTAAAAGAACAATATCAATTCTTTCAAACTATGGTATCACATTAGATAGTGAAGAAATATTAGCACTTATTGCCAAAGAAATGAATAATGAACAAGAAAAAAGGTTAATTGGAAGTTCTGATGTCAAAGATAAATTTAAAAATGCATTAGATGAATATTTAGAAAGGATGCAAGATTATTTATGAGCAAAATTAAAAACAGTAAAATTTTCAAGTGGATTAAAATACTTATTCAAACTTTTGTAGTGATATTTTTAATCGGTTTTGTAGTTGTTGTATTTTTACAAAGAATTAGTGGTAATAAAATATCGTTTTTTAATTATCGAATGTTTACAGTTGTTTCTGGAAGTATGAAACCAAAATATGATGTAGGAGATGTATTAATTTCCAAAGAAGTTGATCCTTCCCAAATAAAAGTTGGGGATACAATTAGTTATGAAGGAATAGATGGTGATTTTAAAAATAAAGTAATTACTCATGAGGTGATTGGCATTGAGACGGATGAGAATGGTAAATACTTATTTAGAACTATGGGATTAGCAAATATTTTTGAAGATCCAATCGTCCTAGAAGAACAATTATATGGAATTGTAATTTACAAATCCCTCTTATTATCAACCATTTATAGGATTGTTGGGACCAATTTTGGTTTTTATATTTTAATTATTCTTCCGTTATTATTTATTATTGGATATGAAATTTTCCAAACTTTATTAGAAAAAGATGAAAGAAACCATAAGTAGTAAACTCATATAAAAAAGAGAGGTGATATAAATGAAAAAAAGACATAAACTCTATTTTAAAATAAATTTAATATCATTAGTTTTTATTTTTGTTTCGTTTATATCAGTAACTCTTGCGTGGTTTGCTTATAGCGGAATTGTTAAAGTTGATACGGAAATAGGGATTAAAGCTTGGCATATTGAACTAGATAAAAATGGTACTAAAGTTTCGAAAGATGTTGTAATATCACTATCAGAAATATATCCTGGTATGGATATTGTTCATGAAAAGTTAAGCATTAAAAATCTAGGTGATTCTGATGCCCAGGTTAATTACTCGATTGTTTCAGCTCGTCTTTTAGATAGTAATAATTATGTTATTGATGATGGTGTCGAATCTGAGTATGTTGAAGATCTCTTAGCTCATGATTTTCCATTTCATATTAATATCAATTTGTCACAAAATTATATTTTACCAGAAGAACAAGAAAGCACATTTGAAGTGTCAATATCATGGCCATTAGACTCTGATACTGATGAGTTAGATAGTACATGGGGAATGGGAGCTTATCAATTTCAAGAGGATGAATTAGATAAAAAGCAACAGGACAGTAGTTATCAAGTTCGTCCATCAATTCAAATTGTTATTAGTTTAGTAGCTGATCAATACTTAAATATTTCATCATCAAGTGATATGCAATATAATTTAGGGGATATGATTTTATTTGATGTTATTGATAATCAACGTTGTTCATCAATATCAAGTACTTGTTTAGCAACTTATGTTATCGATAAAAATAATCAGAAAGGTGATGAATTTGTAACTCTTCTTCCTAATCCCAAAAACGACTACACGAATGGAATTTACGATGATTATCAAACGTTTTTTTCAAATTATGTTAACGATTGGGTTGTTGAGACGCGACCTTTGAAAGTAGAAGATGTTTTGAAAATTATTTCGACTGATATTATAGAATCATCTTTAGTTCGCCCTGAACTATCTAATTCAGTAATTGGAAATTTAAAATATGGTACTAGGGTTAACACCGAATTAAATAAAGCTGTTAGTTATCATGGTTATTATAATTTTATAAATGATAAATTTGAGTATTTCTCGACAGCTAATTGTTATTGGACGGAAAACAACTATGATAATGATTATGGTTTTGCTGTTAAGAAGAAAGATGAAGTTCACTCTATTATATATGGTGAGGATAAAACCGCATCTTGTAATGTTATTCCTGTTATTCTAGCTAATAAAAACAATTTATAAAAAAAACTTCAATTGAAGTTTTTTTTTAATACATTTGTTCAAAGTTAATATGGGCATTCATTTTAAACGTTGTATCTTCTAAAGCTGCTAAATGACCAACTACTGTGTCGTCACTATCATTCATTTGTTCATCTATTCCTTCATACCATTCAAAGTAGATTCTAATAGTGAAAGGTTCAAAGCTAAATGATTCAGTATCTTTATCATAAATTAAATTATTGGTAATCGTATTATCAGTTAGGGTAATAATTTCTAATGGATCTTCTTCATCATATGAGTCATTAAATATTGCATATTTAGTAATCATTAAATCTGGGATGTTTTCGTTTTCTATTCCTAAAGAAATATTATATTTAAATGAAACATCGACATTAGTTGGATTAATATCAATATCAAAATATCCTTTTGATGTTGGAGCAACTGTATTAGAAGCGATATTTTCGTTTTCTTCAATAACAGGTACAAATGTTATCGAAGAACTTGAACTATCAGTTATATTATTTTCATTAACCAAAATTTGCCATTTTGCAAATAATACTTCAATGTTTCCAGTTGTATCGGCTACATATCTTGAATAAGTACTACTCATTAAACCGAGGCATATTGAAAATGAAATAAGCATTAAAATAAAGCTAATTTTCTTTAACATTTGCAGACTCCTTTCCCTTATTATCATTATAAATGGTTTTAATTCATTTGACAATCACTTTCCTAATAAAATTGTGTAAAGCGCGTAAAGTGGTTGTCAAATTTTGTGTTAATGAGATTACTTTTATATGACATGTTTTTTATCTGTTCTTTATTCTTATACATCTATAAAAGTATTTAATTTAAGTATTTTCCTTGTGTTATTATGAAAAATAATATATAATTATGTATAGAATAAGAGGTGGTTAGATGATACTTAGGAAACCATATGCCTTTTTTATCAAACATTTTAAATTAATACATATAATACTGGCTTTTTTAATGTCTTATTCTTTATATCGAACTAAAAGCATATTAGATTTTTTTAATCAATATGTGTCGACTACTATTAGGGTTATTGGGCAAGATTTAGTGGGTACTTATATGTATGGTGCAATTTATCTACTTACTATATCAATTCTTATATTATTAAGTTTAATTTTAGTGGTCATGATTGTTAAAAAAAAGCCTCATTTATTTTACATTCTTAGTATTATCATCTTCGTTTATTCCCTAATTATTTTAGCTATTACTAGTTCAACTTTATTTACATTGCAAGAAACGATTGTCGATTTAAGGGTAACCCGATTGATTCGCGATTTAATTATGGTTTCTTTTTTCGCTCAAATGTTTTGTACGGTAATTGTTTTTATAAGAGCTATTGGCTTTGATGTTAAAAAATTTGATTTTAAAAAAGATTTACAAGAATTACATATTGAAGAAGAAGATAGTGAAGAATTTGAAGTTAGCTTTAATATTGATAAAAATAAAACTAAAAGAAAAATAAATAAAACAGTTCGATTTTTAAAGTATGCCTATAAAGAAAATAAATTGTTGGCCAATATCTTTTTAGGAATTATAATTATTACTTTGGGTTCATTAATTGGGTTTCGAATTTGGACAGGAGAAAAAGTTTTAAATTATAATCAATACTTTAGTGGTAACGGTTTTAATTTGAGTATTGTGGATAGTTATTTAACCGATAGTGATTATAAAGGTCATAAAATTGATGATAATTATTATTTAGTTTTACGAGTTAATATTAAATCAACTGATTATATTGATAAAAAAATTAATTTAGCAACAATGAAAATTGTTATTGATAAATTTTCATACTTTCCTGATTTAACTAAAAACAGTTTGTTATTTGATTTTGGAAATATATATAATGATCAAAATATTGGTAGTGATTATCAAACCATATCTCTTATATATTCCATTCCTCATCAATTAATCGATAAAAATATTTACTTTGCTTATGTTAATAAATTAAGAGTTGGCAATAGTAAGTATAATAGTACTAGAGTAAAAATTGATTATGTCGATTTAACTAATAAAAAAGAAAGCCAAACGTACAACTTAAAAGATAGTATTACTTTAGAAGAACCTTTAAATAACTATACCTTCTCAATTGATAAAATGGAAATAGCAAAAGTATTTAAAGTCAATTATAACTATGTTGTTGATAACAATGTATATCCTTCGTATGAGTATGTAAAACCCACTTTATCAGGAAATGAAAATAAAGCCCTGTTAAAAATAGAGGGGAATTTTAATGGTGGAGATATTAAATTAAATAATGTTAACACGTTATATGATTTTATTAATAATTTTAGTTATTTAACCTATATTAAAAATGGCGAAAGTTTTATTCAAAAAAATTATTTTAATAAAGTTACAACTAAAAAAACCTCAATTAAAAATACTTTTTATATTGAAGTGTTAGAAGATGTCTTAAATGCGGATGAAATATATTTGACGTTTACAATTAGAAATAAAGATTTTGACTATATTTTAAAATAATCCTTTTCAAATATTAAAAAAAATGATATAATTTAAAAATGGAGGGTACTAATGAAAAAATGGTTATTGTTGTTAATACTATTTATACCTTTTGAAACAAAGGCCCTTTATTGTTCTAATGCAGAGTTAGCGAATTTAAAAAAAGTAGCAGCCAATATTAGTTATTCTTACGATTATGTTGAAACTAATAACGAAGTAAAATTTTCAATAACTTTGACCAATTTAAATAAAGATTTTTATATAATAGATAAATCCAATAATAAGCGTTATAATAAGACTCCGGAAGTTACGATTAATAATTATAAAAGTGGTCAAGTGGTTAGGTATCAAGTAAATTCAAATACCGAAAACTGTCAAGAGGAAATCTTATATACTTTGGTTATTACCTTGCCGACTTATAATCCTTTTTATAAAGATCGTTTATGTCAAAGTATTCCTAATTATAAATTGTGTCAAAAGTGGTCAAGTCATGGTTTGAATTATGAACGTTTTCAAAAAAATGTTCAAAGTTACCTAGATAGTTTGAAGAACAATCCAAATAATAATTATGAAGAAGAAATTATTGATTTAGATTTAGGAACAATAATATTAAATTTTGTGTTAAAGTATTATTATATACCCTTATTAATGATAATTATTGGTAGTAGTATTGGTATTTATTTTGTTAATAAGAGAAGTAATATATATAATTAGGAGGTGTTTGCATGAAAGAAGCGTTTTGGGGAACCGCAGTAGTGGGAATTGGAATTGTTGCTATTGCCTTTATCTATTTTTTTCAATCAATTACAAATACAGATGAACATAATTATCATTTACTAAAAGAAACAACAGAATCTGCTATGTATGATGCACTAGATTTAGCAAGTTATAGACAAGAGGGAACAATTAGAATAGATCGAGAAAAATTTGTTGAAAACTTTTTAAGAAGATTTGCTGAAAGTGCCACTTTATCAAAAACTTATAAAATAGAATTTTATGATATAAATGAAGAACCACCTAAGGTTACTTTGAAAGTTAGTTCCGCAGAAATCGGTAGTGTTACTGGTGATGTTATGACTTTTGATATATCAAACAAAATAACCGCTATTTTAGAAAGTCCATATGAATAAGAAAGGGAGATTATATGAATATTTTAATATCGATAAAAAAATTTTTTACTAATAAAAATGTTATAACAGTTTTGGGAGTTCTAATTATTTTAGTTTTACTTTATTGGGGATATGTGAGTACTATTAATAAGCAAACTGAACCAATTAGTGTTCCAGTTGCGGCAACAACAATTCAACCTCATCAATTAATTACTGATGATATGATTAGATATATAAAAGTTCCTAAAGCATCCATTAGTAATAATGTTGTTAAAACCGCTGCTTCAATTATAGGTATGTATACTAATGTTAATTCAGTTATACCAGCTGGGAGCATGTTTTATACTGAACTTTTAATACCAAAGGAAGAGTTACCAGACTCAGCTTTCACAGCCGTTAAGGATGGCGAAAGACCATATGCTCTTGCTGTTACAACATCTTCAACCTATGGTAATTCCATTTTTCCAGGAAATGTTATCGATGTTTACATGAAAGCGACTGATGAAAATGGTCTTTTAATGGTAGGCAGATTACTAGCTAAAGTTGAAGTTTTAGCAGTTAAAGACTCATCAGGGAATAATGTTTTTGCAGATACTTCAGTTTCCAGAACACCAGCTTCACTTTTATTTGGTGTAAGTGATGAAGTATATATACTATTAAAAAAATCAGAGTATTTAAAATCTGGTGGAGTAGAATTGTTTCCTGTTCCATATGGTGGGACAGCTCCAATTCAAGGGGATTTACAAGTTGATAGAGAAGAATTAGTTGATTATATAATCAGTAATACCAGAAATTTTAGTGATTATATTGAAGATGATCAAACTAATGAAGATACAAATAACGAAACAGGTGAATAATTATGGATAATTTATTTTCCCAAATTGATTTTGGTCCACTAGAAGAATATTTAATTGATGCGGATATCACAGATATTTCTTATAGTAATAATGGACAACTATGGCTGAAAACTTTATCAAAAGGTCTTTTTAGAGTTGAAAACCCTAATGTTAATAATGCTATGATGGAAAAATTAGCTTTTCAATGTTCGAATGTAATGGGAAGATCTTTTAATGCTGCTCATCCTTTTTTGGACTCAGAAAGTTCTGAATTACGGATGAACTTTGTTCACGATTCAATTGCCACTAACGGAATTGCTTGTGTTATAAGAAAAACACCAGCTAAAATTAGGTTAGTTAAGGAAAAGATTTTAGAAGAAAAGTATATTACTCTAGAAATTCACGATTTTTTAGTTCAAGCTGTTTTAGCCCATTGTAATATTATGGTGTGTGGTGAAACAGGATCTGGGAAAACAGAATTTGTTAAATACTTAGCATCAAAGACCAAGGAAGATGAAAAACTAATTACCATTGAAGATACATTAGAATTACATTTAGACCGAATATTCCCTCACCGGGATATTGTAGCGATGAAAACTAACAACATAGCTTCATATAGTGATGTTTTAGTTACCTGTATGAGACAAAATCCGAAATGGATTTTATTATCAGAAGTTCGTAGTGCTGAGGCTGTTCAAGCCGTTCGAAATTCGATTTCATCAGGACATTATATTTTATCTACTATTCATGCGGATAAAGCATCAGCTATTCCCAATCGGATGTATAGTTTACTTGAAACTAATCAAGATATTGATCAATTTTTAAAATCAATATATCGCTATATCCAATTAGGAGTATTGATAAGAGGATATCAAGATAAAGTTACTAAACGGTTTATAAGAGAATTAGGAGAAGTAACCGAATTTTATGTTACTGATAATAATGAAGCTCGACATAATACTATTTATAAAAAGACCATTGATGGTCAAATTATGAGGAAAAATCCAAGTAAATATTTAATTGAATATATAGAAGGTCAAGGAATAAAGGTTCCGGAAGGATTTGTTAATCCTATATATGAAATGAAAGCACCCAATCCTCAACCAACTTATACCAATGTCAATAATTAATTAAATTTAAAGGAGGTATTTAATGATAACAACTATTTTTATAATCATTGCTATAATTATATTGTTTATATTTATTTATCGAAAAAATAGTGGCGCCAATGTTTATAAATATATAACTAATCAAATTAGTTTTGCTTATGAGAAATACGCTCCTTATTCTTTTAAAGTGGTTCGTGAGAAAGCTAAAGAATTAGGTCAGGAATATACTTCTAAACAATATGCTCTTCAAATTGGAATTTTTGCGGTAGGAGCAGCTGTTATTTCCTATTTATATTTTTATAATTTAATTTGGTGTCTTTTATATATTGCAGTTGCTATCATTTTGATACCTTATTTATCTTATTTAAGATGTAAAAGGGTTTATAGTGAGTTTATTTTTGAACAAATTCAAATATATACAACTAATACGATAATGGAATTTGCTACCACTCAAGCCTTTGTAAAATCATTAGAAGGGGTTTATGAATCGGGTGTTTTAGAAGATCCAATTCGAAGTGATATTAAAACAATGATTGATATGGCATATAAAAATGGGACTATTATCGAATCACTTGAATTTATGAATGCTAAATACGATTATTATATTGTTAAAAATATGCATCAATTATTCCATCAAATTACCAATGAAGGTGCAAGGGATGCTTCGGAATCTTTGGAAAACATGAGTCAAGATATCGATATGCTAGTTGAAGGTGTTTATCGAGATAGAATTGATAGAGCATCTTTCCATAAGAAATTTTTACAATTTGGGATTATTTTATATTTAATGGTTATGTTAGTGCAGTTTTTATTAGGAACGGAAACCTATTTAGAAATGTTAAAAATATGGTATGTGCAACTTTTATTACATGCTATTGTTGTTATTAACACGTACTTCTTGTTAAATGGTGAAAAATTTTATAATGAGAATGTGGGGGCAGAATAATGTTATTTGTAATTATTGCGATTATTTTATTTATCATTATTATCGTTAACAAATTCTTAGAGCCTAATCAATTTATAAAAGAAACGCAACCATTATTTCAGTTTCTAGTCGAAGACGATTATGAATTTTTGCTAAAACTTAAATACGGTAGTGACGTTGATGTTAGTAAGATGTTTGGACTTAGAATTAGAAATGGTTTAATTACGATGGTGGCGATGTTTTTTATCTTTTTTACCAGTTTACAATTTATATATATAATATTAATTTTTGTTATTGGTTTTTATGTTTTTAAATCTCCTTATTCTAATTTAAAATCTTATTATAAGCGGAATTTACATCATATTAATTTGATGTTACCTTATTATTTGAAAAGTTTAGAGATTTTAGTTCAACATTATACGGTTCCAGTTGCTTTATCAAGATCAATTGATTCAGCACCTGATGTTTTTAGACCAGGACTTAGAGCCTTAGTATCTAGAATCGAATCAGGGGATGCAACAGTTGAGCCATATATGGATTTTGCCAAGCAGTATCCTGTTCGTGACTCGATGCGAATGATGCGATTATTATATCGGCTTGGTTTAGGAAGTCAAGATAAAAAGCAAGAACAGTTGTTAATGTTTTCTAGAACAGTATCTAGTTTGCAAAACAAATCAAGAGAACAAAAATATGCTGAGAGGTTAAATACCATGGAACAAAAAACAATGATAATGTTATTTGTAACAGGTGGTGGAATTATGTTAGTAATGTTGTTATCGATGATGATGATGATGAATTATTAATAAGTATTGATTAAAAAAGGTTTTTTGTGTTATAATATTTTTAGAAAATAAAGGTGGTGATTAAATGAAAGAAGCTGCTGGTGAAGCAAATATGACAGTTATTACTATTATTTTAATCGGAGTAATTGCAGCTGTAGCTATTCCAATCGTAAATAGTGCTATGACTAGTACAGCTAAAAAAGGATGCTGTCAAAATCTAGGTGGAGTATTAAAAGATGGTCAGTGTGTGGTTACGGGATTGAATGGATCAGAACAGGCAATTGATGACTTTTGGAATACAACCGATAACAAATGTAAAGAATAATCGAGGTGAGTTTTTATGAGTGGACCAATAGGACATACGTATATATATAATATTGTTATTTTATTTGTTGTTATCGTTTTTGCCTTCTTAGCTGGGACACTTAGTTACTATAAAGCATTTAAAATTAATAATATTATTATTAGTTCATTAGAAAAATATGAAGGATACAATGATTTATCAAAAGCTGAAATAGAAAGAAGCTTAAATAACATTGGCTATTCAACTAGTGGAATTAAATGTGAAGCAGAATATCGAGATATGAGTTTAGTTACTTTACCTGATAGTCCTAATGTATATAATTATTGCATATATATAGACTCTACATTAACCTCAGGAACTTATCATAATTATGGTGTTGTAACGAGAATGAGTATTGAACTTCCTGTTATCGAAAGATTAACTCTACCTGTCTTTACAAAAACTAACAGAATATATGTATTTAAATAAAAATCCGTATGGATTTTTTTCTTTTCTATTGTGATATTGTTTTAATTATAGTATAATTAAATTGGAATAAAAGGGTTGGTGATATTTTTGAAAGAAGCCATTGGGACATCATTTGTTTTTAATTTAATTATGGTTTTTGTTAGTGTTTTTATTGTATTATACGTCGGCTCGATTGCTTATTCAAAAGGGTTTAAAATTCGTAATCGAATTATCGATATTATAGAATCAAATAGTGGTTATAATGGCCATGCTATTCTTTTGATTGATGAAAACCTAGCTGCTATTGGTTATCAACTTTCAAATAGGCATTGCCCAATTAAAGAAAAGGGTAATATGGTAAATGTAACTAGTGCATACAATTATTGTATATATCAATATGATACTGTAAAAGGAGACTATTATGGAGTAACTGTTTTTATTAAATTTGATATTCCTTTAATTGGAAGCTATGTCCAAGTTCCTATTTATGGGGAAACAAGAATAATTTTTGATAAGGATAAGGTGGAAGGATAATGAATGTAATAATAAGTAATAAACAAAAAGCTGTTTTAATCAATTTAGACATTGATATTATTAAAAACATGGAAGGCGAATATGAAATCGATGAATTAATTAATACTTTTAAAAACTTTTTCTATCAACGAATGATATTAGATATAACTTCGATAAAAAATTATAAGGATATTCGTAATCTCCAAAAATTATCAATTGCGATAGATATGGATAAAGTAATTTTACTTTTAGATGAAAGTGAAGAAACATCTGACCCAAATTATTTATCTAAAATTATATCAATTGGTATTTATAATTTTACTAAAAATGCCGAAGGAATAATGTATTTATATAATCATCCCAATACTTATAGGGATGTTGCACAATATCATCAATTAGATAATATGATAGTCGAAAAGGTTATTACTAGATATGACAAACATAGTGGTTGTCGGATTATTGGTATTAAGAATTTAACAGAAAGTTCTGGCGCTACTACTTTATGTTATATAATGACGCAACAGTTAAAAAAATATTATAATGTTATAGCTGTAGAAGTAGATGATAATGACTTTAATTATTTTAGTGATCGAAAACTATTAAACAGTGTTGTTGGTTCACAACTAGCAAAATTTATTGAAAGCAATAAAGATAAGGATATTATATTAATTGATACTAATAATAATCCTTTAGCCATAGGTATAGTTAATGAAATGATTTATTTGGTTGAACCATCAATGTTAAAATTAAATAAATTAATGTATATTAAAAGAAGTGCATTTCAAGATTTAAAAGGCCAAAAAATTATTTTAAATCAAAGTTTATTAGATGCTAAAGATGTTTTAGAATTAGAATATGAAGCCAAAACAAAATTTTTCTTTAATATGCCTCCTTTAAATGAACGTGAAACAGAAGTTAGAATCGTTAATAATTTCTTGTTTCATTTAGGATTTAAAGTTGATCAGGAGGAGAGTAAAGAATGAAAAAAATATTATATTTTTGTTTTTTAATTTTCGTGTTATTTATAAGTTTAAATATTGTTCAAGCTGATCCGGTAGCAACGGATACTTATGCAAAAGTAATGTGCGGTAATCTACAAATGCCAGCTTTAGTTCCTACCATATTTAGTACGCTTATAACTGCTATTCAAATTCTTGTTCCTGTTATATTAATTGTTATGGGTTCAATTGATTTAGCTAAAGCTGTTATGGCAGGTAAGGAAGATGACATTAAAAAAAATCAATCAATATTCTTTAATCGTTTGGTAACAGGAATAGTAGTTTTTTTAATTGTCGCTTTTGTCAAACTATTTATTGGCATTGTCGCCCCTAATGATGTTAATGAATCAATGTGGAACTGTGTTGATTGTTTAATTAACAATGAATGTCCCTAATTAGTTGACAAAAACTGTAAAATATTATATTATATATTTATGTGAGGAGGAGTATCATGTTATTAGATTTAGCTAATGAGTCTTTTTACACTTGCGGAGGTTATGCATTAGAATTTGCAGGAATATTTCCAAAAATTGTTTCATTAATTATATCATTAATTCAATTTGGAATACCAGTTATTTTAATTGTATTAGGAATGATGGATTTAGGTAAAGCTGTTATGGCTCAAAAAGAAGATGAAATCAAAAAAGGACAAAGCACTTTTGTCAAAAGATTAGTAGCAGCAGTAGTTGTATTCTTTGTTATTTTCATTGTTAAAATGGTAATTGGTTTAGTGGCACCGTCAGATGATAAAGATAACATTCTTAAGTGTATAAATTGTTTTACTAATCAAGAAGATTGTAGTCTTAAAAGAGCAGGTTAATAAATTTATAAACAAAAGCTTAAAACAATATTTATTATTGTTTTTTTT
>CAZIFR010000012.1:0-16762 GCA_964539185.1 uncultured Muribaculaceae bacterium
TTAATGTACCCTTTTCATATCCTTCAAAAATTTTTTCACTAAGGTTATTTAAATGAATATTTATTAATGTCCATTCTAATGTTAAATACTTATGATTCATATATATCCCCCCTGTTTTCATATTATATACACATGTCTTATTTCCTCATCGAACATTGTCATACATTTTTTTATGTCAGCAATAATATGCCTATCCATATTTTAATTGATTTAGTTTGTATTTATCAACTTCATTTTGAAGTTTTTTTTAAGTATTCTTCCATTTCAACTAAGGCATCACCTTTTAAAAATTTACATTTAGTATATAAAGATGAATCTTTAGAAATAGCAATGGCTAAATCTTTACAACTGTTATATCCACAAGCCCGACAATTATATCCAGGAAGTAAATTAGTTATCTCATCAATTCTATCATTTAAAAAGGAATCTAAATTAACTAATATAATACTAAAAATTAAGGCTGTTACCGTTATTATAATTATTCCTATCATTTATGACACCTACCACATTTATGACATCCTGAACTATTATTTTTTCTATATAAAATAATAGTACTCACTGATATTAAAATTAACAATAAATAAGTCATATTATTCTCCCAAAAATTAATGCCATAATTCCTGCAATGATGAATGCTATTGGATAGCCCTTAAAACTATCGATAACATCATCTAAATTTTCTCTAATAACCGCAAATAAATATATAACTAAAGTAAACCCGATACTACTTCCAATACTATATACAACCGTTTGAATAAAATTAAACTCATTATTAATGTTTAATAACGTTATCCCTAAAATAGCACAATTAGTCGTAATAAGGGGAAGATAAATACCTAATAAATCATATAAATGAGAATGCATTTTTTTCATTATTAAAATCATTATTTGAACAACACAAGCAATAACTAAAAT
Organism: uncultured Muribaculaceae bacterium; assembly: GCA_964539185.1. Taxonomy (GTDB): domain Bacteria; phylum Bacillota_I; class Bacilli_A; order RF39; family UBA660; genus Faecisoma. Next base: position 916 of record CAZIFR010000012.1, read on the forward strand.
AAACATAATGGTCATTAAATATGTCGTATCAGTTGGAACTAAAAGATAATGATATATTAAATATGTTATAACACTAGAAAGCAACATTACAATACTAACAGCTAAACCCATTCCAATCGCACTTTTTTCCTTATCGCTAGTTCCCATAAATGGACAAACGCCTAAAAATTTGGTTAAGATGACATTTTCAGCAATGATACTACTTACAAATATACTAATTAGATTCATATTTCCTCCTTATCACATTAAAAATAGCCATTATGATACCAATCGTTATAAAAGCTCCAGCTGGCGTAATAAAAAGATTGATTGGAAAGAAAGACGTTGGTAAAATATTATTTAATATTAATTTAAATCCAGTAAAAGATGATATTTGATCGATAATTGTTAAACTATTATTACCTAATAATTCCCTTATCAAACCAATAACTGTTAACGATAATACATATCCTAGACCAACCCCAATAGCATCTAATATGCTTTTACCAACACTATTTTTATTAGCAAAGGATAAAGCTCGTCCTAAAATAATACAATTAACCGTTATTAACGATAAATATATCCCAAATGATTCATATAATACCGGAACATATTTTTCCATAATAAGACTAATAGCCGTAACTAAAGTACTTACAATTATAATATAAACAGGAATATGAACATTATCGGGAATAATTTTTCTAATTAATGAAACGATAATATTGCTAATAATTAGAATAACTAAAACTGATAAACCCATCATGTACGATTTTTCAACTGTTGTGGTAACAGCTAAGGCCGAACATAATCCTAAAGATAAAACAAAAATCGGGTTTTCTTTTAAAATACCATTTTTAATCAAATTAACTCACCATCCTTACGACTAAATATAATAACGTGGAACAAATTAAAGCTGTAACGGTTAACGCTAATATGCTCTTAATTTTTTTCATTATAATCCTCAACAACATTAGTAATCATCTTTTTAAAAGAATTACAAGTTACAGTTGCTCCACTAACTGTATCTACTAAAGATAAATCATTTTGATAATTAATTAATTTATTAAAATAATCATCATTAATAACCATCTGATATCGATCTTTTGTTTCATTATTAGAAATAACATCAATTAATATAATTTTATCATTTTCAAATGTAATCTCAGCTTTAATAAGACCACCATATCCTTTTTGAGTTACAACGTAAACAACTTGGTTATTAATATTTTCTAAACTCAAAATATTAAAGTTAGGATCTTTTTGATCACTTCCTTTTTTAGAAGTGGCTAAAGTAAAGACCGTTCCTAAAATTAATATACAATATAATAAAAACCAAACAATTGATTTTGTAAAATTAAACCTTGCTTTAGCACCCGTTTTATCAAAGATAAAAACTAACATGTTAACAATTAAAATACTAGTCGCAACACCTTCAACACCAGTAAATCTTAACACAACGGTAAGAATACCTAAAAACAAACCTTGAAGAACTTGTCCAACAGGCGTTACAGCACTAGTTACTGGATCTGTTGCCATAAAAACAGCCCCAAATAATAACCCCCCACTTAAAACATGAAATAAGGGGAAATATAATCCTTGATCTAACAATCGACCAATTCCAAAAGTAATAATTAAAACTGTTAAGACATAAGTAGCAGGAATCCGCCATTTAATCGTTTTCGTTAAAGCTAAATATATAAAAGCTAATAAACATAATAATGAACTCGTTTCAGCTAAACTTCCGGGAATTGTTCCAACAAAGAAATTAAATAAACTTCCATAAGGTTTAACTAATTCATTATAACTTCCAATTCCTGAGGCCATCGAAGCGTTAGTTAATGGTGTCGGTGAAGATATAGTATCTAATTCATAAGGATTTAAATATGAAGTTGTAACAAAGAAACTAACATAAGTACCAATTACTAAATAACCAATTAAAGCTGGATTAAAGACATTTTTACCAAAACCACCAAAAATTATTTTACTAAACGATGCAATAAAAGCACCTATAATTAATAAATATATCGGTAGATTAAGAGGAATAATTAGTGCTAGAAATAACCCTGGAAAAAAACTATACCCATCTTTTATATATTCTTTATACATTCTTTTTTTAGTACTGATAGCGTAAATAAATTCTGTTAAAAAAGAAGTAAGTGATCCAATAATTACTAACATTAAAGGATAAAACATTTGAAAAAAGGTTATTTTATTGTTTATATATGGAATATATCCGTGTTTATAAATAGTAAAAGCTATAATCGGTAATAAAGAAATAATTAAATGTAGCATCATTTTTTTGGTTTCATTTTTACTTTTAACAAAAGGGCCCATTATTTATCACCTCTTTTATGTTTTCTAACATATTCTCGGACATTAATTTTTGCAGGACAGATATATGAACAAAGCCCACATTCAATACATTCTTTAGATCTTAAATAATCTTTATTCTTTTTCATTATCATAACTGGACTTAATTTAGCAGGACAAACCTGAACACACTTACCGCAGTTTAAACAAGGGTCTTCTCTCATTAATTTATAATCCATACTTAAAATACAAGCTTGATTAGCTGATATCACTAAATCATCATCTGAGATATGAGTTCCCATTAAAGGTCCACCTGATACTAAAGCATTACCTTTTAAATTAAAATCTTTAACAATATCGCTAATAGGTGTCCCTATTTTAACAAAAACATCTTTTGGACTATCTAAATTACCTGATATTGTAACTATTCTTTCAATTAAAGGTTTGTTATATTTTAAAGCTTCGTATATGGCATAAATCGTTGAAACATTATTAACAACCACTCCTACTTCACTAGGATAATATGGGTATTCTTTATTTAATAGTTCTCTAACTAAAGCTCTCTCCCATCCAATTGGGTAATATTCAGAAACTAATTTTAATTTTATTTTCAAATAAGTTCCAATATAATTATCTAATATTGTTTTTAAATGAGTATTACTTTTTTTAATTGCAATTATTGCTTCTTTAATATTATTAATTTCTAAAATAGCATCGATAGCTTCTAAAATTTCTTCACACTTTAATTCAATAATACGTTCATCAGCAGTAATAAATGGTTCACATTCAACAGCATTAATAATTAATGTTTCTATTTGCTTGTTTTCATATTTAACATAAGTAGGAAAACCAGCTCCACCCATTCCAACAATTCCGCATTCCCTAATACGATCCAGAAATTCTCCTTTTGTATAATCACTTATATTTTTTTTAATATTAACTTTCATTTCAATTTTTTCTTTGAAATCATTTTCAATAACAACACATTTTACTTTATCGCCATTAAAACAAGTTCTCTCTTCAAAATCAACTACTGTTCCGCTAACACTAGAACAAATAGGAATTCGAAAATCACCTTTTCTTTTACCAATCATGGTTCCTTTATAAACATATTCCCCAATGGATACTAAAATAGTGATATTCGTATCATTACCACTAATCATAGGAATATAAATTTTTTGAGGTTTGTTATAAATAGCAATATCTTTGGTTGTTATATTATTTTTTGGTATTTTTACTTTCATTTTACCACCATAATTATTATACAATATTTTAAATTTATTATCAATTAAATAAATCTTTTAATGTAAACTAAAAAAAAATATAAAAGATTTTATTCTTTTATATTTATCAACGAAAAAAATGTTCTTTCCGATAATGATATAACTTATTTTGTAGTTCTCTTTTTTTACCATTCTTATTAGCTAAACAAAGCAAAATATCTTGATACTCTTCGTTACTAATATAGTTTTCGGTTATTGGTATTTCTTTAAATTTTATTATTTTAAAAATGGCTTTATACATTAATAAGTCAACACAGTAAAGATAATTGCCCTTTGAATAAACATACACAAACCACCTATCATGAAACTTAAAAATCATTCCTTGTTTAGGATTTTCTCTTTTTATAACTAATGAATCTTTTACTTTTTGTTTTTCATTTTTTTCTTGGTTTTTTATTTCCCTTTTTCTACTGTCTTTTATTTTTTTATTATAGATAATTTCAACAGCATTAGCTTGATCGACAATACTATTTAAACAATTGCTTTCAAATTGGATAATTTTTTTCAGATTAAAACAATATGGTTTATTATTTACTATAATTTTTTCTTCTAATTCTTCTTTTTGTTTATGAACTAAATAGCAATAAGTCGTTATGCAGTCAGAAGCATATACATAATATAAATTATTATCTCTATCAATCAAATCACCAACTTGTGCTATTTGAATTGTTTTTTTAGTTTTTAATTTTATTATTTCATCAATACAATTTCGCTCTTGATAAGTTGCTATATTTAAAACCTTAAACAATCCTTTTCTTAAAAATCTTTTTTCATCCGACAAATTAATTTCATACTTGCACTCACAAATTTTAACATCATTTTTTTCTTTATTTCTATTTATGGCATAACCATAAGCATAGCAATCCTTAATATTATAAATATAATAAGTTTTAATCGTTCTTTGATCAAAAATAACATCACCGACATTTAATTCAACTTGAGCATATTCATTTTGAATAGTGTTAATTTTTTTATTAATACCTTGAATATCCACATCATCTAAAGTAAATAATTTACCTTTAAAATTATCCTTTGGTATTTCAAAAACTTTTGATAATAAAATAACAGTATCTTTGTCATGACAATATTTTTCTTTATTTATTACATACTTATTTTTTTTCCATGATTTTAAATTAGTTGTACAATGATATCCCAACAAACTATTTTCCTTTTTTCCAATAATAACATATGGCCTAATTTCATGGCCTCTCGGTACTTTATCTAATTGATCTTTAGTTAACGGCATTAAACACCATACAACATCATACGGTTTTAAATCTTTAAAATAGTTCCCATTTTGATAATATTCTATTATCTGTTCTCGGTATTCTTTTAATAATTCTTTATAACAACATACTTCCCTTGCCATAAATCCCCCTAAAACGATTTATATTCTACTATATATTATGAAAAAAAGCAAACTTTAACTGGTAAAAATATCCAAAAAAAGGAAACTTTATAATTTATTGATAAGTCCCGTCTGATTATTAAATTCAGTTATCAATTTATCTAATTCCTCAACTTGATTTTGAACAACCTCCCAAGTTTGTTTTTCATTATACCAAAGATCATTTAAGTCTTTAAAATTTTTCCCTTGTTGTTCCACCCATGTATAATATTTTAAATTATGAATTCTTTTTTTAATAGGATAAGTTAATTCTAATACATTATCGGTCTTAATCCCCATTAAATGTCCATTGTAATCGATCATTGCATTATTATATGTATATTTTCCATCTTTTTCATTCATCTCTTCTAATCTAGATTTATACATTTCCACTGAATCAGTAAGAACGGTTCCAATAATATCATTTTCTTTTAATTCATAGTATTTAGCAAATTTAATCGCTGTTAAAATATTGCATATCCCAGATATACCGATTAAGGATAAACTATCAATTTCTTCTTTTGTCAAATGACATTCTTCTTTTAAGAATTTTTTACCATTTTCTTCGTTAAATAATCGTAATATCGCCATAGCATCATTATCATCAATTGCAACAGCTAAATCAGTATTTTTAACATTATGAATCCACGGAATATGTTTATCACCAATTCCTTCAATTCGATGATCACCAAAACCATTATTTAAGATAGTTGAGCATTGTAAAGCTTCAGAAGCAACAATCTTTGAAGTAGGATATACTTGTTTAATATAATCGCCACTAGCAATTGTTCCTGCTGAACCAGTTGATAAACAAATCCCAGCTATTTGTTTGTCTACACCATTTAATGTTTCAAATACTTCTTCAAAAGCTTTTCCCGTAACATAATAATGCCATAAGTAATTACCCATTTCTTCAAATTGATTAAAAATAACGACATCATCTTGAGTTGTTCTTAACTCCCAAGTTTTATCAAAAATTTCTTTAACATTACTTTCTGTACCAGGCGTTTGAATAACTTCATTGGCAACATCTTTTAACCAATCAAATCGTTCTTTACTCATTCCCTCTGGTAATATAGCTACTGATTTACAAGATAATAATTTAGAATTAAAAGCTCCTCCACGACAAAAATTACCAGTTGAAGGCCATACAGCCCTATTAGCAGTACTATCGAATTGTCCAGTAACTAATCTAGGAACTAAACATCCAAAAGATGCTCCAACTTTATGACAGCCGGTCGGAAACCATTTTCCAACTAAACAAACAATTCTAGCATCAACACCTGTTAGTTTTTTAGGTAATTCAATATAATTTGGTTTTGTATATTGCCCACCTTTTAAGGTAGCTTCATTTTTCCATGAAATTCTAAATAAATTTAAAGGATCAATATCTAAAAGACCAACATCCTTTAATTTTTCTTTAATAGCATCAGGTATTAATTCTGGATTAGCCATTTGTTTAAAGGTCGGGATAATTATATTTTTTTCTTTAGCTCTTTCAATATTTCTTTTTAATACTTCTTTATTAATTGTTAAATCAATCATTTTATCATCTCACTTATACTCATTCTAAAATAGTTCCAATATTTTTTTCTTTTACTTTATCGTAAAAATATTTTCCAATGGCGACATCATAACTAGACATTCCCATTGGATTAAACATGTAAATATCAGTGGCAATTTTATTAAACACTTTGTCATTCATAACGTCTAAAATTGTATAGGTATCTTCTTTTTTTAAATTAAATTGTTTATTGAATCTTTCTATATCGGTATTTTTTCGGCATACTTCTTCCCAATTATCGACAATTATACCATGTTTAACATACTCATAAATATTTTCTTGATAATCACGTAATGAAACATTTAAAAGTAAGGCTTTTGCTTTGGGTCTAATATCAATATATCTATCTTTTGATGCTGTTGTTGTTAATACTACATCCATATCTTCATATGCTTCTTGCCAATTAGTTACAATTGATGTTTTAACCTCTTTATTTAATTGAACTTTTGGTTTACGCAAATCATATATTTTTATCTCAGAAATTTTATCATGAAAAACACTGTTAATCATATTATAATGCATTTGACCAATAGGTCCAAATCCAATAATACCTATTTTTATTTTATCATTTACCTTTTCTAAATATTTATTAAGTATAACTCCTGTAACAGCTGTCGTTCTAACAATACTCAATTCCGTTGTATTAAAAAAGGCAAATGGTACTCCTGTTTTGGAACTGTTTAAAACCGTAATACTGTTAGCACGTGGTAACTCATGATTGATATTATCAGGGAAACTAGCAATCCACTTAATTCCAGCTACCGACATATCACCACCAACATATGCCGGCATGGCAATAATTCTATCGGTAGGATTTTTGAAATCCAAATATGGTTTGATTGGTTGACAAAAATCACCACTATCCATTATTTTGGTAGCACTTTCAATAATACCAAACATTTCTTTCCAATTATAATTAATTTTTTTTACATCTTTATCACTTATATATAACATTTTAATTTTCCTTTATTCCAAATTTTTTTTCACACCAATCGTCATTATAAACGTTTGATACATATCTATCACCGCGATCGTTAAGAAGGCCGATAATGTTTTTATTTTTAATATTATTTAAATTAATATACTCTTTTATTGCTGAGTAAACGCATCCACTAGAACCTCCTGCAAAAATTAAGTGCTTTTGGAGTAATTCACGACAATTTAAAACTCCATCTTTTTCATTAACTAATATTATATCATCTATTTTAGATGAATCCAAATTTATAGACCTTATACTAGATCCTATTCCACTTAGATGTCTTTTAGTATTAGTCTGTGAATCAAATACTTTTGATCCTTTTACATCAACCGCAATAATTTTTATGTTAGGGTTTTTTTCCTTTATTGCATTTGAAATTCCCGATATGGTTCCAGCACTACTAACAGCTATAAAAATATAATCAACCGCTGGTAATTGTTCAACCATTTCATATGCAATACTCATATATGCTTCACAGACTAACGGATTAGAATATTGATTAAACCAATATGAGTTGTCTATATTTTCTTTCAATTGATTAACCGTTTTAATTCTTGTTTTAAGATAACTATTATTCTCATCAACTTCATCGACTTTTATAATTTCCCCACCATAATTTATAATTAAATATTCGTTAACCGGTGAAATGTGAGGATCAACAACACAAATGAATCTTAATCCAAGAATTTTACATGTTGCAGCCAGTGCAATTCCCATATTGCCAGAAGATGATTCAATAATTGTTGTTTCATGATTTATTACTTTATCATTTAACAATTTTTTTAAAACATAAACAGCTGATCGATCTTTTGAACTGCCAAATATATTTGTTCCTTCAAATTTAAAAAATATTTTATTATCATTATCTTCTATCTCTATTAACGGAGTATTTCCAATAAAATCTAAAATTTTCATCCTCCACTCCTCATTTCTAAATTGGTTAATATTTTTTTGACCTTTTCTTTTATTTCATTGACATCATTAAATTCTAACACTTGTTTAACAATATTAGCGACTTCCATCATATCACTTTCAGTGGCTCCTAATTCCGTTATCCAAGTAGTTCCTAAACGGATTGCTTCATGAACTTCATTTAAATGGGGAACATGGCAACCATTTATCATAATATTACAATCTTCGAAAAAATCAACCATTTCCTTTAAATTACCATATTTATCAATATCAATAACAACAATATGGCTATCGCTAGTATCATAAGCAACTGCAACCCCTATTTGTTTTAAAGCTTGACATAAAGCTCTGGAATTTTCGATAATTCGCTTTTGAAAATTTTTATATTCATCGGTTAAGGCAATATTAGCTGAAACAGCTAATGAAGCAACATTTAAGATAACAGCTGAACCTAAAATTTTAGGGAAAATGGTTTCATTAATTTTATCACTATCTTCTTTATTAAAGGTAAATATGGCTCCGGCTCTTGGGCCTCCAAACGTTTTATAACCAACAAAGGTTACAATATCAGCATATCCAAATGGACTTTGATAACATCCTGCTGCTATAAGACCCGCTATGTGAGCAATATCTGCAACATAAATTGTTTGTGGACTATACTTATTTATTAACTCTTTTATTAATTTAAAATCTATTTCTAAAGGAAAGGAAGTCGGTCCAATAATTAGCATTTGGGGTTTTTCCTTTATTAAATAATTTTTAATTTCATCATAATTAATATCTTTATTATCATAATCAATATGAAAGTTAATTATTTTATATTTGTTATACGATACATGTTCACTAGCTCCATGTGTTGTATGACCACCACTATTTTGATCTAACGATAAAATCGTGTCCCCCAACTTTAAGAACGCTTCATAAACTAAGTAATTGGCCAATGCTCCCGTTGGAACTTGAACATTTACATAAACGTCTTCTTCTTTAATTAAATCATTAGAAAATACTCGTGCTAATCTTTTTTGGGCTAAGGATTCAATAATATTGGCATATTCACAACATTTATTACATCTTTCATCTCGATATCTTTTATAATAATCTAATTGTTTTTCTATATCATTTAAATCCTCTAGTTTTTGATTATTTAAATATTCTGGAATATAACCTTCAGCATCGATATTAGCTAACACTGAACCTTGAATATCTGATACACCACGAGGCAATATGCTAATTGCAGCATTTAAATGTAATTTGTTTTTTTGTCTATTAGATTCTAAATCTACTATCTCATCTATTAAAGGATCAATTTCTTTTAAGGTTTTGTTTAAAAATTCCATATAGTTCCTCTCAATCATTTTTATAATTTTATTATAACATCATATGATAAGTATCACAATATTTCTTATCAATTTTTTTAAAAAATTTCTCTATTTAATGATATAATTGTTATTAGAGGAAGTGAGTTATGATAAAATTTTATATAGCTTTAATTATGTCCAAGGGAACATATTTATTTATGAAAATCTTAAAAAGAAAAGCTTCACAATTTCCAGGTTATATCGCTATTAAAATATGCCCACAATATTTGAGGTTAATTAAAAAACCAAAGAATGTGATTTGTGTTTCAGGAACGGATGGTAAAACTACTACTACTAATTTAATTACTGATGCGTTAATTATAAATAAAAATAAGGTTATAAGTAATAAAGAGGGTTCAAACACCAATGTAGGAATCGCTACCACTTTATCTAATTGTGTAAACATATTAGGTAAACCGAAAGTGGATTATGTGGTTTTAGAAGTAGATGAACATTGGACAAAAGTCGTTTTCCCCGATATTTTACCTAATTATTTTTTAGTTACCAATATTATAAGAGATTCACTTAAGAGAAATGCCCATCCTGAATATGTAATGAATAAAATTAACCAATCTAAATCATCTAACATGAAAGTTATATTAAATGCTGATGAATTATGTTCTGGACAATTATTACCTAAAAACAAAAGAATTTTTTATGGTATCGACAAACTTAAAACTGATTTAGATAAATGTGAAAATATTATTAACGATTACGAATTATGTCCGAAATGTGGAGAAAAATTAATTTATAACTATGTCCGATTTTGTCATGTGGGTAATGCCTATTGTCCGAAATGTGCTTTTAAAAACAACGAACCAAATTACCATGTTACTAATATTGATTATAAAAATAATACTATTGAAGTAAATAATCAATATACATTTCCCTTATTACACGATGGAATATTTAATATTTATAATGAAATAGCTATTATAACTTTGTTTTTTGAAATGGGATTTAAAGAAGATAAAATATATGAATTATTAGATAAAGTTAAAATTTCTAAAACAAGACTTACCGAAAAAACAGTTAATAACATTAAAATTGTTAAATTAATGGCCAAAGGAAATAATTCCCTTCCCGTATCTTTAGTATTTGATTATATTAGAAAGAAAAAAGGTAACAAAATAATTATCCTCGCTTTAGATGATTATGATGAGCTTAAAGCTTCAGAGTATATTGGATGGATATATGATACTGACTATGAATTTTTAAATACTAAATCGATTAAGCAAATAATTGTTACTGGGCCGAGGTGTTACGATCATAAAGTAAGATTATTATTAGCAGGTATTGATAGACAAAAACTTTTTACAATGAAAGATGAACTAAAAGCAGTTGAAAAAATCAAAGCCAAAAATATTGATTATATTTATATATTACACGATATGTCTAGTTATAAATTATCAGTTGCTACCGAAGAGAAAGTTATTAAAGTATTAGAAGGTGATTTAGATGAAGATTGAAATATTATTTAAAGAAGCTTGTAATTTGTATGGCGATATTGGTAATATTACTTATTTGAAAAGTTGTTTGCCAAAAGCCAAGTTTATTGAAACGAGTTTAAATGACGAACCTGCCTTTATTAAAGAAAAGGTTGATTTAATTTACATGAGTTCCATGACTGAAAAAAATCAAGAATTAATAATTAAAAAACTTTTACCTTATAAAAATAAAATAAAAGAATTGATTGATAATGGTACTATCTTCTTATTAGTTGGTAATTCTTTTGAAATGTTTTTAAATTATATTGAAACCGAAGATAATAAAAAAATTGAAGGGTTAAGACTTTTAAATTTTTATGCTAAAAGATCTTTTTCTAAACGATTTAATTCCTTATTTGTTGGTTCCTTCAATAAAATAAAAATAGTTGGATACACAAGTAGATTTACTCATACTTATGGAGATAATAGTAAAAACTATTTATTCAAAGTCGATAAAGGTTTAGGCTTAAATGAAAATAGTATATATGAAGGAATTAGAGTTAATAACTTATTCGCAACTTACATGTTAGGTCCTTTGTTAATAAGTAATCCATTATTTACTAAATATATAATAAGTTTATTAGGCAGTAAAAATGAAATTGCCTTTAAAAAAGATGTTATGACGGCATATAAAGTAAGACTAGAAGAATATCAAAAAGATATCGAATTACACTAAGATATCTTTTTTTTATAAAGTTGATATATTAAGAAAGTTAAAAGCATCGTTTTCTAGATTAATTTAACTTTAAAAAATCATACAAATTTTGAGCAACATTATCGGGTAATAAAGTTTTTAATTCTTCAAGACTTAATGTTTTTAAACTAGTAATTGTCTTATATTTTTTTAATAATTCATTTCTTCTTTTTTCGCCAATACCTTCAATATTGTCCAGAAGACTAGATAAACTACCTTTACTTCTAATTTGTTTATGATAATTAATCGTAAAATTATGAATTTCATCTTGCATTCTACTTATATAATGAAATAAATTACTTTTTTTATCAATATCAATTTCTATAATAGGATCAAAAGCTAATAACTTATTAGTATAATGTTTATCATCCTTTTTTAAACCAATAACAGGAATATTTAATCCTAAAGAATTAATTACTTCACGAGCAACATTTACCTGTCCAATTCCACCATCAACAATTATTAAATCTGGTTTAGTTAATTCATCCTTTAAAACCCTAAAATATCTCCGATATATAACTTCTCTCATCGTACCATAGTCATCATTATTATCAACAGTTATTTTGTATTTTCGATATTCGCTTTTAGCCTCTTTCCCATCAATATAAACAACCATAGCCGAAACATTGTAATTTCCAAAGAGATTTGAATTATCAAATATTTCAATCCGATCTAACTTAGATAAGGTTAATATATTTTTTAGTTCTTCATTAGCTAAACTAGTTCTTTCTTCATTTCTTTTAATTAATTCTAATTTTTCTTCTAAAGCAATTTTAGCATTATTGCATGCCATATCCACTAATCTTTTTTTATTTCCCCTACTTGGTCGCCTAACATTAATTTTTAAATATTCACTAATTAAATTATTATCAATATCTGGAACTAATATCTCTTTAGGAGGAATTATATCTTTATCATAAAAATGAATTATGTAATTTACAACTTCATCTAAAACTTCATCGACAGTAGGAAAAATTTTAGAATGTTTCCCTATTAATTTAGACCCTCTAATAAAAAATACTTCCATGCTTAAATATCCATTATAAAAATAAAACCCGAAGACATCTCGGTCAATATTATCACTTAATTCAACCTTTTGTTTTGTTATAATTATTTCTATATAATTTAATAAATTTCTCAATTCCATAGCTTTTTCATAATGGAGTAAAGCACTTTCTTGTTCCATCTCCTCTTTAATTTTTTTAGTAATTAAAGAATGATCTCCTTTTAAAAATCGAATAATATCAGCTTTTATTTGATTAATTACTTTTTCATCAATATCGATATAACAATATCCTAGACATTGGTTAATATGATAATAAAGACATGGTTTAGAAGGATATGTTCGACATTTTCTTAAAGGATACATTCGATTTAATAAATTAACAATCTCTCTAGCTGCTGATACGTTAGGATAAGGACCATATAAATTATGGTGACTTTTTTTACGATTTAAATTTCTAACAATTGATAGTCTAGGAACGTTATCATTAGTAAGCTCAATATAAGGATAACTTTTATCATCCTTAAGTAAAATATTATATTTAGGATTGTTTTCTTTAATTAAATTACTTTCTAAAATTAAAGCTTCGATTTCACTACCTACGACAATAAAATCAAAATCAACTATCTCACTAACTAATTTAGCTGTTTTGCCAACATGCTGTCCTCTAAAATATGATCTTAACCGATTTTTTAATTTTTTCGCCTTACCTACATAAATAATTTGGTTCTCATTATTTTTCATTAAGTAACAACCTGGTTCATTAGGGACTAATTTTAATTTTTCATTTATCATAAATTATCTTCCTCAAAACGATTTTTATAACTACAACTTAGGCATAATGGTTCTTCTATTCGCCTATTTTGAAATCCTAAAATCATCTTTCTCACTCGTTCTTTTTTCATAATATTATCTAAAGTTTCTTTAAAAATATTGCCTAAATTAACAACTCCACAACTATCTAAACAACAAGGAATGATAGTACCATCAACTAAAATCCCCAGATGCGTTCTTAACCCATAACATGTACCATTTGTTTTATTAGCTTTTATTTTCGGCCATTCAAACTGAACATCTTTGTTTAAATATAAATGTTTTGATAAAGTAATATTCTTTTCACTCATTATCTTATCTTTAATGTTTTGTAAATCAAAATAAGTAATTATCTTATTGATAATTTGTAAATTAAAATTATCCATATTATGATTTAATGCCCAAAACCTAAAAACAATTTCGATATTAGTTTGTTCTAATAAGATTTTAGCACTGTCTAAAATATCATTTAAAACTTCTAAATCAGTTAAACTTTGCATCGAGATATTTATCTGTCTGACATTACTATTTATAATATCATTTAATCTTTTTTTTAGTAAAGTTCCATTAGTTGTAATATTAACCTTTTTGTTATATTTAGTACACAACTTTAAAATACCATTAAAATCAGAATGGAGTAATGGTTCGCCTTTAACATGTAAATAAATATAATCAGTATAATTATTTATTTGCTTTAAAATATATTCAAATTTATCAAGCTTCATTTCTTGTTTTATTAAATTATCTTTAACACAAAATGAACAATTTAAATTACAAATATTCGTTATTTCAACATATATTTTTTTAAATTTTTTCATATCAATATTATAGCACAAGATAGACAATTCTTAAATAATAAGCTATAATGACAGTGGTGATTTTATGAAAACAGTTGTTGATAACATTGAAGAAACTATTATTAATAAATCTAAATTTGTATGCTGTTTTTTTAAAATTGATAATATTAATGAAGTTAATATTAAAATAAATTATATTAAACAAACATATAAAAATGCGACGCACTACTGCTATGCATACGTTATCGATAATAAAATTAAAGCCAGTGATGATGGTGAACCATCGGGTACTGCTGGACTACCTATATTAAATGTCTTACAAAAAGAACATCTTAATCATGTTTTATGCATCGTTGTTAGATATTTTGGTGGCATCAAATTAGGAGCTGGTGGCTTGATAAGAGCGTATACTAAAAGCGTTACTAATGGGTTAAAAATAATTGAATATAAAAAATATATTAATATCGAATTAATCTTTGATAAAAAAAACTTAAACATCATTAATAATTTATTAAAAAATATTGAAATTAAAAAAAAATTTACCAATCAAGTTATATATAATTTTGATATTGAAATAAATGAATATATAAAAATAAAAGACTCTTTAACTAAATTAGGTAATATTAAAGAAAAAAATACAATTAATAAAAACTAATTGTATTAAAAATTACCAGTTAAATGTTTAATTAAAAAATCATAAGAAGATTTTATAAATTCTTCTTTTTTTATCATTATATCAATATCTTCAACTGTTACCCATTTTATATCTTGTACTTCTTCTACTTGCAATTTTAAATTAGAAAGATCGAAATTTTCTCTTAACACCCACACATCCACATAATCTTTTTTTCTTTTGTATGAAGCTATTAGTTCTAAATTATCAATATTAGGCTCGATATTTAACTCTTCTTTTAATTCTCTTAAAACTGTTTCTAAACTTTGTTCACCAGCTAATGCTGCACCTCCAGTATTTGCCCACATATTGGGAAACATCTTACGATTTGATGACCGTTGTTGAATCAATATTTCTCCATTATCATTTATTATCCAAATATGAATTGATAATCGATATTTTCCCGATGGGACATCGTCTCTTTCACAAGTATCACCAGTTAGTTCTTTCCTAGCATTAAATAAATCTACTAATTCCATTTTCAAATCACTCCTACATATTATATTTATATCAATTATAACATATATTAACAATTTTAAAGTATTCAATACCATAAAAAAAATAGGAAATTAATTTCCTATTTGTTCAGCTACTTCTGAGGCAAAATC
>CAZIFR010000013.1:0-15986 GCA_964539185.1 uncultured Muribaculaceae bacterium
TTATATCATTTATTATTTACATTTTCAACAAACTTATAACCTTTTTTTATTTATTTAGATACTTTATGGCCTGAATAGCTGCAATTGTTCCATCATTAACAGCTGTTGTTATCTGTCTAACATCTTTAGTTCGACAATCTCCAGCAACAAAAATACCATTTACATTCGTCTTACAATCTATTGAATCAACATAATTATAATCATTTAAAGTAATTAATGAATTAAATATATCAGTTTGAGGAATTAATCCAATTGAAATAAACATTCCATTTAAATTTATTTTGTTTATTTTATCACTTTTATATTCAATAGCTTCTAAATGATTTTCTCCAATAACAGTAACAACGGTTGAATTATATAATATTTCAATATTTTGTTTTTCCCTGATTTTTTTCTTTAATGCTTCTTCACAAGTTAAGTCGGCAAGATTTTGAATAACAAATACTTTTTGACATAAATCAGATAAAAACAAAGCGTTAACAATAGCTGTATTACCACCACCGACAACGGCTACCACTTTATCTTGATAAAAAGCACCATCACATGATACACAAAAGTGAATACCATTTCCAATTAAATTTTCTTCATTAGGTAATCCTAACAAACGATATTTAGCTCCTGTTGCTATAATAATAACGGAAGCTTTATATTCATTATCTTCGGTGATTACCAAATTAGGTTTAATGTCAACTACTTGTTCTATTTCTAAATCGACATTTAGTTTTGTTATTTGTTCAAACATATTATTAGCTAATTCACTACCACTAATGGATTCAAAACCTGGATAGTTTTCCACTAAAGGAGAAGAGGCAATTTGACCACCAATTGTCTCTTTTTCTAAAATTAATACTTTTTTATTGGCTCTGGCTAAATAAATAGCGGAGGTCATTCCAGCTGGTCCACAACCAATTATAATTGCGTCATACATCATTTAAATCGAAAATGTTTCTATTTGCTTTTTAATGTTTGAAACATTGGCAAAAATTTCATGTGTTCCATTTTTGATAACAACTAAAGTTGGCGCTTGTTTAACACCATATTTTTTACTTAAATCAGCCTTTTCAACAGCATCAATTAATTTATATTTTACTTTAGCTTGATCTAATAATTTAATAGCTATTTTACAATTCGGACAAGTTTTAGTTCCAAATAACAAAATATCGTTTTCTTCTTTTTCTTTTCCTTTACTTTTATCTATTTCATATAGTTTACGCATTTTATATTCTTGAACTTTACCATCATTCCAATTTTTAACAGGACGATAATAACCAGTTATTCGACTATAAACTTCATTTTCATTGCCACAATGTGGACACTTTTTTACTTCTCCAACCATATATCCATGGTTACGACATACTGAGTAAATTGGTGAAAGAGTATAGTAAGGTAATTTATAATTTTCAGCAATTTTACGAACTAAATTAGCTGCTGCTTTCCAATCAGATAACCTTTCTCCTATAAAGGCATGAAAAACAGTACCTGAAGTATATAAAGTTTGTAATTCATCTTGAATATCTAAAGCTGTAAAAATATCTTCAGTATAACCAACTGGTAAATGCGAACTATTAGTGTAATAAGGTGTTCCATCTTCATTAGCAGCTGTAATAATATGTGGGAATTCCTTTTTATCTTTCTTAGCAAAACGATATGTAGTTGACTCAGCTGGTGTAGCTTCTAAGTTATATAAATCACCGTATTCTTCTTGGTAATCAGATAGTTTTTCACGCATAAAGTTTAAAACTTCTTTAGTAAATTTTTGAGCTTCGACAGTTATTAAACCTTTCTTTAACCATTTAGCGTTTAAACAAACTTCATTCATCCCAATTAAACCAATTGTTGAAAAATGATTTTCAAATGATCCTAAATAACGTTTAGTATAAGGGTATAAACCTTCATTTAATAATTTAGTAATAACATTTCTTTTAATTTTTAAACTGCGAGCTGCTGTATTCATCATTTTTTCTAATCTTTCATAAAACTCTTTTTCGTCAGCTACTTGATAAGCAATACGCGCCATATTAATGGTTACAACACCAACTGAACCAGTACTTTCTCCACTACCGAAAAATCCTCCTGATTTTTTACGAAGTTCTCTTAAATCTAAACGTAAGCGACAACACATACTACGAACATCACTTGGTTCCATATCACTATTAACATAGTTAGAGAAATATGGTGTTCCATATTTAGCTGTCATTTCAAACAATAATTTATTATTTTCGGTGTCAGACCAATCAAAATCTCTTGTTATGGAATAAGTTGGAATTGGATATTGGAAGCCGCGGCCATTAGCATCACCTTCAATCATAATTTCAATAAAGGCTTTATTAATCATATCCATCTCTTTTTGACAGTCTTTATATTTAAAGTCCACTTCTTTACCACCAATTAGAGCATTTAATTCGGCCAAATCATTGGGAACAGTCCAGTCTAATGTTATATTAGTAAATGGTGATTGAGTCCCCCATCTACTTGGTGTATTAACGCCGTAAACAAACGATTGAATACTTTGTTTAACTTCTTTATAAGTAAGATTATCATGTTTAACAAATGGTGCTAAATAAGTGTCAAACGAGGAAAATGCTTGTGCTCCTGCCCATTCGTTTTGCATAATTCCTAAAAAATTAACCATTTGATTACATAAAGTTGATAAATGTTTAGCTGGTGCCGAAGTAATTTTTCCCTCTACGCCTCCAAGACCGTCTTGGATTAATTGCTTTAAACTCCAACCTGCACAATAACCAGTCAACATCGATAAATCGTGAATATGAAAATCACAATTTTTATGTGCTTCAGTTATTTCATTATCGTATACTTCACTTAACCAATAATTAGCCGTTATCGCTCCTGAGTTACTTAAAATAAGCCCTCCAACTGAATAAGTAACAGTTGAATTTTCTTTAACTCGCCAATCAGTAACATTAATATAACTATTGACGACATTTTTATAATCTAATACCGTAGATTGCATGTTGCGCATTTTTTCATGTAGTTTACGGTATAAAATGTATGCTTTCGCAACATCAGCATAACCACCTTTAATTAACACATTTTCAACACTGTCTTGAATATTTTCAATATCGATAATATTATCTTTAATTTTCGGTTCAAAATCAGCAGTAACTTTTAAGGCTAGAAAATCAATGACATTTGCATCATATTTAATATTTTCAGCTTCAAAAGCTTTAGCTATGACACTTGAAATCTTTTCTAATTCAAATGCGACAATCCTTCCATCACGTTTTTTTACTTTATACATAAATAATTCCTCCTTCAATTTGTATAAATGTATGATCCCCTAATTTTTAAATTAGGATTTTCATCTTCTAAAATGTTTTTTATGTCTATTAATTCTTCTTCACTAAACCCATGCAACCCCTTTTTTAAGACATGATCACTATCGACATAATTTTGAAGAAAATATTTAGACTGTTTACCAATATACTGACATATCTGTTTAATATCTTCTAGATTATGCAATTCTTTAACCATCGTGGTTCGAAATTCATAATCTATATTAGAATTTATCAATAAATTAATACTTTCTTTGATATTATCTGTATTCATTTTAATGATGCCACATGTTTTGCCATAATTATTAAAACTATTTTTAATATCCATGGCGACATAATCAAGTAGATTTTTATCTAATAAGTTTTTTAGTTCATTGGGGTTAGTACCATTAGTATCAAGCTTAACCTTATACCCTAAAGCTTTCACTTTAGTTATAAATGATTCTAGTCCCTTTTGCATTAAAGGTTCTCCCCCACTAATACAAAGGCCTTCTAAAACATTTTTTCTTTTTTCTAAATAATCTAAAACAATTATTTCATCAACTCTTTCTTCACCTTCAAAAGGTATTAAAGATGAGTTTTGACAAAAAGGGCAGTTTAAATTACATCCTTGGGTAAAAATAAGACAAGCTATATGTTCTGGATAATCTAATAACGTTAATTTGTTAAAACTTGTTATTTTCATCCTTTTCCACCTCGAACAATTTTAATAAAACCAATATTACTATTTGATAAAGTTTTAAATAAATCAGTAATTTGACTTTCCGTTATTTTTTTAGAAAAACTAACTTTTAACCCAATACCACCATTTAAATACTTGCTTATTTGACCTATTTTTTGTAATTTGTTTTCCATCTCATCATTATATACTAAATCACTTAGGGTCGTATAACTATCTTTATCGGTAACCCCTTTATAAATGCCATATATAGCTTTATCTAATCTCATAAATTCTGATAAAACATTTTTTTCTTTTGTTTCACTTATAACAAAGTTTAATTTGAGTTCCTCAGTAAATTCAAGAGCTTTTTTATAAATATATTTACATATATCATAAATAAAATTGTCATCTATTTGGTTATTCATTAAATAAGAACTTTCATTTAAACCAACTAATCCAATATTTAAAACACCATGTTTAATAATTTTTCTAATCTTCTGACTGTCTAATAACTTCTCATCATCGATTAAATTATCGTGAAATAAAACTTTATAGTTTTCCTTACTTTTAGTACTAAGATACTCAAAAGTTGATATTAACTCGTTTTTAGTTAAGTCAAGGATATTATCTAATTCTTTTAGAAAATCAGTTTTATTTTTACTATTAAAAGCAATTCTAACTAAGTTAATAGAGGTAGTAGCATTAATCATCCGACCAACAGAAGAATTTTCTTTGGTTATTACATTTTCAAATATTCGATACCCGTTGGCAAAATACTCGATATCACTATTTTCATCTTTATTATAACTAGTATCAGTAAAGCTAAAGGCGATATTTTTATTTTCATTAATAAGATTTAACATCTTACCATAGTTAAAGTATTTTAAATCTCTTAATTTATAGATTAAAGTTACATTGTTTAAGGGTGGCAAGATAGCAATAACATCTAATAATACATTAGTGATGATGATACAAGTATCACTATTACTACTACCTAAACTAAAACTATATTTTGCTTCAAATGAATTTAATTCTAATAAGAATGTTTTAAAAAAATAAAATAAAGTATGTTTTAATTCATTTTGAACATCAATAATGGTCTGGTTAAATAAATTATAAATTGATTGGTTTAAAATAAATGATTCAAACACTTTTAAATCAAAATTAATCGTTTCTAACTCTTCGACTTTTTTTTCTAACTCTTCGGTATCTATATAGTCAATAACCCCATTAATGGTTAA
Source organism: uncultured Muribaculaceae bacterium (assembly GCA_964539185.1). Classification (GTDB taxonomy): domain Bacteria; phylum Bacillota_I; class Bacilli_A; order RF39; family UBA660; genus Faecisoma. Next base: position 5,196 of record CAZIFR010000013.1, read on the forward strand.
ATATTGAAGTAATCGTTCCTTTAGATGCATTTTAAAGTAATTAAGGGTGAACGGTTCTATTAATTCAGGAATAGAACTTAAGTTAACTTCATCAAAATTTTCTTTAGTAACTAAAAATAAAGTTTTAATTATTGAATACAAATTATCAATTGTTTCTTTTTTGATATCTAAATTAACATAAGATAACATTCCTGTTATTAAATAGTCGATATTATGAATATTAATATTTCCTTCCTCGTGAGCATTGATATATTTATTGTCTAGCAGATGGATTTTAGTAAGTTCACTAGCAATGGTCGTTCCTAAACTTAAAATCATTTCCTCCGGACAAAGATTATTATTAATTGTAAAATCATAATTAGATATTTTTTCAATAATTTTGACTAATTTATGTTCTTGCTTTAATGAGAAAGCTTTTCGTGATTCAGCTCGTTTATTCCGATATTCAGAAAACGAATGATAAATATCGATATACTTTTCTTGTTTTAAAATATCTTCGATAATATTTTGAATTGTCTCAACATTAATAGTTTTTCTATTTTGATAATTTTGAGCAATATAATTTAAAACGTTCTCATAAATCTTATTAATGTCTTTGGCGGTATAATTTCCTGAGATACTATCAAACGCACTTTTAATAGCAATCGCTATTTTAGGAGCATTAAAACTTACCCGTTGACCACTTCTTTTAACAACTACTAAATTATCAAACCTGTTATCTGTCATATTCATATATCACACCCTATTACCTTGTAATACAAGTATAGCAAATAGATTTAAAATAAGCAATGTTTTTTTAGTAAAAAAACATTTGTTTTTTTAACTTGTTTATTTTTTTTTGTTAAAAAAACATAAAAAAAACATTCTTTAAAATTAAGAGTGTTCTTATTTTGTAAGGGTTTGTTGTTTTTAATTACTTTGTTTTTTTGGGTTTTTTTCAAACAATCGTTTGACATAATTAAAAATATTTTTTAATTATGGCATTTAATTCGATAGCATATTCCATTGGTAATTCTTCTTTAAATTTATCGATAAAACCAATAATCAATAACTCTTTAGCTCGTTCTTCGTTAAGACCTCGACTCATTAAATAAAATAATTGATCTTTATCTAATTTAGAAACAGTTGCTTCATGTTCTAAATTACTACTATTATTTTTAACAACGTTTTTAGGAAAAGTATCACTTTTAGATTTTTTATCAATTAAAATGGTATCGCATTTGACTTTACTTTTAGAATTAATAGCTAATTCATCAATATAAATAGTTCCCCTGTAATTAGCTTCACCACCATAAGCCGCAATTGATTTACTTATAATATTACTTTTAGTATTAGGAGCTAGATGAATCATTTTAGCACCCGTATCCTGAATTTGATTCTTATTAGCAATCGCTACTGAAATTGTATTACCAACAGCATATTCGCCATTTAAAATTATCGATGGATATTTCATATTAACTTGTGAACCAATATTACCATCAATCCACTCCATAACGCCATTTTCTTCAACAATTGCTCGTTTTGTAACTAGATTGTAAACATCATTTGACCAGTTTTGAATCGTTGTATACCTGCATTTAGCATTTTTTTTAACAAAGATTTCAACAACGGCAGCATGTAACGAATCACTTGTATAAGTTTGAGCTGTACACCCTTCCATATAATGTAATTCTGAGTTTTCATCGACAATAATTAAGGTTCTTTCAAATTGTCCCATATTTTTAGTATTAATCCGAAAATAGCTTTGTAATGGTCGATCTAGTTTCGTATGAGGCGGAATATAGATAAATGTTCCCCCACTCCATACACAACCATTTAAAGAGGTATATTTATTTTCATCGTACTTAACTAATGTATTAAAATATTCTTTAAATAAATCAGGATACTTTTTTAAAGCTGTATCCGTATCACAAAAAATAACCTTTTTTTCTTTTAATTCACTAAGCATGTTATGATAGACAACTTCACTTTCAAATTGTGCCCCTACTCCAGCTAAATACTTTCGTTCGGCATCTGGAAGTCCAATTTTGTCAAAAATATTTTTAACATCTTTAGGTAATTCATTCCAATCAGAAACATTTTCAGCAACTTTTTTATAATAATTAATTTCATTAAAATCAAGTTCTAAAACGGGTCCGAAATAAGGATTATCCATTGTTATAAATTGATCAAAAGCTTTTAATCTAAAATCTAACATCCATTTAGGTTCGTTTTTTAGTTTTGATATTTCTTTAACCGTTTTAGCAGTTAAACCTTGCATCATATTATCACCTGCGATCTATAATTTTTTTTATTCCCCACCATGGAAGTAAGGCACATTTTTTACGGTTAGCTTGTTTATATATTTCATTGTAAACAATCGCTTGTTCAAGTATTGATGGATCATACTTTTTTTCATTAATCATATTATCAAAGTTCTGATAAATTTCAATTGTTTCTTTTAATGTTTTATCAATTAAGGTTTCTGTCATAATCGAAGCTGATGAAATACAAATAGAACACGCTTCTCCATCAAATTTAATATCTTTAATAACATCATTTTCAATTTTAACCATTAAATCAATTTCATCAATACAGCTTTCGTTATCGACATTTATTTTAATGTATGTATCATCATTGATAAGTCCTCTATTTCTGGGATTTTCACAATGGTCTAAAATGATATCCCTTTTTATATTTGTATCCATACTCTCTTCACCATTATAATTATATATAAATCTATTAAAAAAAGCAAGTTACCTTGCTTCAATTATTAACTTAATAGCTGTTCTTTCTTCACCATCAATTATTATATCGGTAAAAGCGGGTATACACACTAAATTTTTGCCACTAGGTGCAACAAATCCCCTCGCAATAGCAATTGCTTTAATGGCTTGATTTAAAGCTCCAGCCCCAATCGCCTGCACTTCAACAATACCATTTTCGCGAAAAACATTTGCTAACGCTCCGGCAACTGAATTAGGATTAGATTTTGAACCGACTTTTAATGTTTCCATTATTGTTTCCTCTCTTTCTACATTAAACTATATGAGAAAGAAAAAAAAGATATGCTAAATTCATTTTTTAATAAAATACTATTCAATTGTTTTTATTACTATAATAAAGATAATTTTTACAATTTCTTATCCTATAAGTATTATTAATTTGCAATTCATATCTACAGTATTTAAATTTCTACTCTGCCCATTAAGAAGTCTAATGCACTTATTTGTTTTATGCCATTATGATTGTTGGTATCATAATCTAATGTTATTAAATATTTAGGATGATGATCTTTTATCATATTTAAAGGAGCCAATTCTCTTTGCAATGTGATATTTTCTCTTACAGATAAGGCTACTTGAATATATTTTGTTTCACTATTGCCTTGTACTACAAAATCAACCTCTGAATCATCAGTCTTTCCTACATATATTTTATATCCTTTTCTCTTCAATTCTAAAAATATAACATTTTCAAGTATAAATCCTAAATCTGTATTTTCTTTATTACCAATCAAATAATTCCTTAATCCTAAATCACATAAATAGTATTTTTCTAATGTTTTTAAATGTTGTTTCCCTTTTATATCATATCTATTAACTTTATACATTATAAAACTCTCTAATAATGCATTTACGTAACTTTCAATTGTATTAACAGAATTTTTTCTACCATTAGAATTTAGTGTATCACTTATTTTATTGATAGATACTAAAGAACCTATATTATCAAATAAAAATCTAACCACACTATCTAGCATTAAAACATCATTTATTTTTTTTCTTGATATAATATCTTTCATTAAAACAGTATTATATACCCCATCCAAATAGTTAGTTATTAAAGTTTGATCATTATCTAGGGCCACTAAATATGGAAATCCACCGTTTAAAATATAATCAGAATATGCTTTTTGCTCATTGGCATTCGTAAGTGTTGTCATATATTCCTTGAATGATAAAGGTAACATATGTATTTGCATATATCTTCCTGTAAGATGGGTTGAAAGTTCTCCAGATAACATATAAGAATTTGAACCAGTTATATAAATATCTAAATTTTCTTTTAAATGGAGACTATTGACACACTTTTCAAAATTTGGAACATTTTGGATTTCATCTAAAATTATATAATATTTCTCATTATCAACACATCGGTCTAATATAAAATTGTGTAATTTTTGATTATCAAGCAAGTCGCGATAATCATTATTTTCAAAATTGATATCAATTATTTGTTTTTCTTCAATACCATTCGAAAGTAAATAATTTTTGTATAAAGCAAATAAAGTGGATTTGCCACATCTTCTTATTCCTGTTATAACTTTAATTATTTGTTTATCTTTTAATTTTATTAACCAATCTAAATATTCTTTTCTTTGTATCATTTGAATCACCTAAATTAATAATATCATAAAAATTAGCAAAAGTAAAGTTTTTTCACTTAAATGAAAAAACTTTACTAAAATCGACATTTTTTTCATATTTAAAAACACAAAAATGTGTTTTATAAATTTGTTTTTCTATACTAAACTAAAAAAATCAGTAAAATGATATTTTTGCTTATCCTTATGATAACCTAAAACACAATTTAAATTAACATTACATAAAGCATTAAAAATATTATCATCAATATTTTTGTGTTCTGCTCTTAATTTAGTAATTAATTTTTTCATTTCTAATCTTTTACTAGTACCATCATCGATAGTTGAACATGCCTCAGTAAACCGGCAAGCACAGTTAATAAATGTTATTTGATTATCCCTTTTCCAGGCAATAATATCAGCTTCTTTAACGTAATAAAGCGGTCTTATGAGATCGATTCCTTCAAAGTTCTCACTATGAACTTTCGGTAACATTGTTTTAATTTCAGCTCCATAAAACATCGATAGTAATGTTGTTTCAATAACATCGTCAAAATGATGACCTAAAGCTATTTTATTACATCCTAATTCCTTAGCCTTATTATATAAATGTCCTCTTCTCATTTTAGCACAAAAATAACAAGGACTTTTAAAATCATTATTGGTAACAACATTAAAAATATCAGTTTCAAATATTTCAATATTAATATTTAATAGTTGAGCATTTTCTTTAATTTTTTTTATATTTTCAGAATTATAACCAGGATTCATAACAACATAACAAACATCAAATTTTACGTGACCATGTTTATGTAACTCTTCAACACATTTAGCTAGTAAAAAGGAATCTTTTCCTCCTGACATACAAACCATAATTTTATCATTTTCATTTATCAACTGAAAATCTTTAACAGCTTTTATTACTTTACTATAAATACTCTTTCTAAATTTAGTAATGATACTTCTTTCAACAACTTGGTATTTTTCCATCCCTTTAATCACAAGTAAAACCTCTTACTTTTAAATCGGTAACTAATTTACTTCTTTCCTTTTTTAAATAAAAATAATTATATATATCCTCATCAACATCATTTGGGTTAATTTGATACTCCACTTTATATTGATTACCCTCATCAATTATCGTATTAATGGTTAAGTTGGTCCAGAAGTTATGTTGGGTGATATTTGATATTCTAATGGCTTCAATGGTATTATTATCAGCTATATAATCATTGGTAATGGTTATTTTTTTAATTTTATCAATCTCAAAATCAATATAATAAGTAGCAGTCATCGTTAATTCATTAGCTACCTCTACTTTCGTACAAACACTAGTTAAATTACCATCACTCACACAACCTGTTAATAACAAACATAAAAGAAATATTTTCTTCATAATTACTCTCCTATTAAAGATAATGACACTTTGTTTTTTTCTAAATTAAGTTCATATACATAGCAATCAACGATATCACCAACACTGACAACATCCATTGGATGTTTAACATATTTATTGGTTAATTTAGAAATATGAGCTAAGCCATCGTTTTTAAGTCCAATATCGATAAACGCTCCAAAATCGACAACATTTCTAACTGTTCCTTGTAATTTCATTCCTACTTGTAAGTCCTCAATCTGTAAAATATCGCTTTTAAGCAGTGGTTTAGGCATTTCATCACGAGGATCTCTAGTTGGAGCTTTTAAAGCTGAGATGATATCTTCTAAGGTATACAAATCGGTATTTAGTTTACTAACATATTCATTTATATTAATTTGATTTAACTCATCAATTAGTTTATCGGTCCCTAAATCAGTAATTTGTAATTTTAATAAATCTAATAGTTTAAAAACAATATTATAACTTTCTGGGTGAATTGAAGTAATATCTAAAAGATTACTACCATCAATTCGTAAAAAACCAATTGCTTGTTCATATGTTTTATCGGTTAATATCTTTTTAATTTCCTTTCGGTCATTTATTTTACCAATTTTATTACGATACTCAATAATCTTTTCAATATTTTTTTTGGTTATTCCTGAGACATATTTAAATAAGAAAGGACTAGCGGTATTAACATTAACACCAACCTTATTAACAGAACTACTGACAACAAAATCTAAAGAATTCCTTAACTCTTTGTTAGCTACATCATGTTGATATAGTCCAACGCCAATACTTTCAGGATCGATTTTAACTAATTCAGATAATGGATCTTGTAATCTTCGACCAATACTAATCGCACTTCTTTTTTCAACTGTTAAGTCAGGAAACTCTTCAATAGCGACTTTAGATGCTGAATAAACACTAGCTCCAGCTTCATTAACAATAATATATTCTACTTTTTTAGAGCATTCCTTTATCACATTAACAACAAATGATTCACTTTCTCTAGAAGCTGTTCCATTACCAATCGCGATAATATCGATATCATACTTGTTAATTAAATCAATAACATCTTTTTTAGCCTCATCGTATTTATTAACTGGTTCATGGGGATAGATAGTCGAAGTATGTAAACATTGTCCAGTGGGGTCTAAAACAGCTAATTTACACCCGGTTCGGTAAGCTGGATCTAACCCTAAAACCCATTTTTCTTTCATTGGCGGTTGTAATAATAATTTTTCTAAATTGTGACTAAAATTATTAATTGCTGAAAAATCAGCTTTTTCCTTTAAATCACTTCTTATTTCTCTTTCAATCGATGGCGCTATTAATCTTTTATATGCGTCTTCAACTGCTTCTTGGATAAGACTAGTAACATTTGAATTATTATCTTTAATTACCTTACTATTTAAATAAGCTAATATCTCATCTTTATTTATATCAATACTAACATTAATAACCTTTTCTTTTTCGGCTCGATTAATGGCCAAAATGCGGTGGGGTTTAATTTCTCTTACTGACTCTTGGTAATCATAATACATATCATAAACCTTATTTTCATCAATAGCATCTTTTTTTAATTTTGTAATGATTATACCATTTCGATAAGTAAATAATCTAATCCACTTTCGGTAATTAGCATCATCACTAATCCATTCGGCAATAATATATTTAGCACCCATAATCGCTTCTTCAACTGTTTTAATATTATCATTAATATATTTAGAAGCAATTTGATTAATATCTTCTTTAGAAAATGACATTATCATTTTGGCCAAAGGCTCTAAACCGTTATTAATAGCATCAGTCGCTTTCGTTTTTTTCTTTTCTTTATATGGTCGATATAAATCTTCTACTTCAACTAATTTAGTCGCTTTCATAATTTGAAGTCTTAATTCTTCAGTCATTAAATCTTTTTCTTCAATTAATCTAATTACATCTTCTTTTCTTTTTAATAAATTAACTTGATATTCATATATCTCACTTATTTTCCTTATTTCTTCTTCATTTAAAGCACCAGTAGCTTCTTTTCGATATCTAGCGATAAAAGGTATCGTATTTCCTTCTTCTAATAGCTTTAAAACAGCTAGTATTTTATCTTCTTTAATATTCAGTTCAATACTAGTATTATTTATAATTTCTTTGTTCATATAACCGTATACCATCCTTTACTACTTTGTATTCTATCGTTCCTTTGTAATTTTTTCTTTCATCAAAATGTGCTTTCGTATTCAATAAAATATCAGTTGGTTTACCCGCTATTCCATGAATAGCACCATATATAGCTACTAACTTATCATGTTTGCTTCCATCTATTGAATCCGCTACTAAATATATATCAAAATCACTATCTTTAGTGGGCTTCCCATATGCATAGCTACCAAATAAATAAGCTGCCCTTAAAGGAATAATATTTTTAACGATTTCTATAACTGATTGTAAATTACTTTGAATATCCATAATTAACACCTCTACTTTTATTATACAACATTTTAAAATTACTGATTAATCCGATTTAATTTATTATTATTTATTTTTTTATTAATTGTTATTTTAATAATTAATAAAAAACTTATAAAAATTATAGTTCCCATTAACATAGATAAAAATAAATTATTTGTAATATATTTAAATAGTGAAAAAGTTAAATCTTCATCTAAAACAATATCAATTGTTTTGATAACCTCACCATCATATTTAATATACAATTTCCCAATTTGACTACCCTTTTTAACATTTGAACTTACTACTGTAAGCCCTTCATATTCCTTAATTATTTTAGATGGATCGTATTTTAAGTCAGCATAGGTTGTATAATCATTTTGAGCTTTAATAATAACTTGGTCTTCTTTGGTATTTTGAGTATCTAATTTAATTAATACATCATCTTTATTTAAAACATTATAATTTTGATAATTTTTAAAAACATATTGATAAATATTAACGGCATCTAAGTAATGACTACTTTTAGTTTCATTATTTTCAGCTCCAGCCGTTACTAATAAATAATTAATACTATGAATATCATCATAAGCTAAACTCGATAAACATCTTAAAGCTTGGGTCGTGTACCCAGTTTTTGATCCCTTAATATATTTTAAATCATCGTTAAGAATTTTAGAAATGTCAGATAATGTATTTTTAATCATTTTGCCATCACTTAAAAAATATTTATTAGTGGTATATATTTCTTTGAATTTTTCATTTTCAAGGGCATATTTAAGTAACTTAGCAACATCTTCAACACTAGAATGTTGATTTATATCATCTAAACCACTTGAATTAACAAAATGAGTCTGAAACATTCCTAAATCTTCAGCCTTTTTATTCATTAAATCAGCAAATTTAACTTCACTACCACTAATATTAATGGCTAATGCTCTGGTTGCGTCAGCCCCACTAGGTAACATAGCACCATATAATAAATCATCATAAGTAACTAATTGTCCGATTTGAAAACCGACGACTGCGGCATCTAATTCTTTTAAACCCTCTAAAACATCTGGGGTTATAATAATTAAATCATTATAATGATTTATATTTTCAATCGCGACCAATATTGTCATCAATTTAGTTAAACTAGCAATCTTAATCGTTTCATCTTTATTTTTTTCTAAAACAATTTGGTTGTTGTCCAAATTATATAAAACATAGTTTTTACTTTTTATATCTAATGCTTGAATATTAGTTGTAAAAAGTAAAAAAACTAATATTATAAATAATATTTTTTTCATAATGACCTCTATCTATCTTGTTTTAAACTAGCTTTTTTTATTATATCACTGCCATATTTGTTTTTAATCTCATCAACTGTTTGATCTAATTTATTAGCTTTAACTTTTTCTTCGATATCTTCAAAAAGCGATAACTGATGAACCTGTTTATCAGTTAATTTATCTAATCTTATGCCAATTAACCTTATTTTATCAATATCCATTTCATTTAAAATTTCAGCGGCTTGATTATATATTTCATCAGTTGAATCAGTAGCGTTAGTTAATTTCTTTTGATGAGTAAATCTTTTAAAATAACTATCTTTTATTATTACTGCTATAACTGATGCATATTTTTGTTGTTTTCTTACTTTAAGACCTAATTGTTCAGCTATATTTAATAAATAAGGATATAACTGTTTTTTATTACTTATATCATTAACTAGGGTTATTTCACTACTAATACTATCAGGACTTTGTTCATCACTTATAACTTCACTATAATCAAGCCCCTTAGCTTTATTAATCATATCAATGGCTTGATTTTTAAAATAAGGATATAAAAAAGAAGCGTCGGAATTGGCTAAATCTTCAATCGTTTTAATATTTAAATTAATTAATTTTTCATTAGTTTTTTTACCAATACCAAATAAATTACCAACTGATAAAGGATACATCTTCGATTTTATTTCATCATTGTATAAAGTATGAATTTGATCTGGTTTACTAAAATCACTAGCCATTTTAGCGCATAACTTATTATTGGCAATTCCAATATTGACGGTAAACTTTAATTTATCTTTTATCTCTTCTTTTAGTTTTTTAGCAAACTCTAATTCATCACCATATAATCCTTTTACTTTGCCATAGTCCAGATAACATTCATCAATGCTGGCCACTTCAATATCAGGTGAATACTTACTTAATAAGGTAAATAATTGATGACTCATATCACTATATAGTTTGTAATCTGGTTTATAAACTTTAATAGTCGAACATTTCTTTTTTGCTTCAAATAATGTTTCACCAGTTATAACTCCTAACTTTTTACAAGGTGTTGATTTAGCTAATACAATTCCCCTTCTAGCTTTAGGATCACCACCTATTACAGCATAAGAATTTCTTATATCATATTTACTACCTTTATTTAATAAATCAACCGCTGTCCATGATAAAAAGGCGTTATTTACATCAATATGCATTATTATTCTATCCATATTAATCAACACCTTTCTTATTTATTATGTTTAATTATTCAGTAGCAACTATGACTGAACGAGAGGTAGTACCACCTTTCGCATTGCCATTGTTGTTGTTGAAGTTGAACACGCCCGCATGAGCATCGTTAC
>CAZIFR010000014.1:0-15955 GCA_964539185.1 uncultured Muribaculaceae bacterium
CCAACCCATATCATTTTGACTAACTTTTGAATAGGCTCCTATTCCAATAATAGGTGCATATATAACAATTCTAAATAACATTGCTAGAAAACTCTGAATTTGCTGAATATCGTTCGTACTTCTAGTAATTAATGATGATATAGAAAACTTTTCTAATTCAAAATTAGAAAAAGACATAACTTTATTAACTAATTTTCCTCTTAAATCTCTACTAAAATAAGCTGCTACTTTACTAGAAATGTAAGTTGAAGCAATTGTTATCACCATCGCTGAAAGAGCAATCGCCAACATCTTTAAGCCAGTTTCAGCAATATAATTAGATTGTAATCTATTAATATCGATTCCAATATGCTGATATTCTTCTTTAACTATATTAATAGCTGCTTGGGTTGTTAAACCTTCCCCCATTTGTTGATATTGTTCTTTAATTGGATTAATAATTTCCATTCGATTTGAATAGTCTAATGATTTTAAAAAGGTATAGTTATCCATTTCTATATTATTTAAAGGTAAATTGTCAATATTAAAACTTATTGATATAGGAAATGCCATAGTATCATCTAATAAATTACTATTATCATTTAATATATATATATTTTCTTTTTCTAATAATGGATATTTTTCTAAATAATTATTATCTCCTATTAAAATTAAAGTATAGTTTTGATCGATGGTTTCTTTTTCTTCACTACTCATAAAAAGAATTATTTTACTATAAAAACTCTCACTCATAACTTGAGGCGTTATACTAGTAATCCCATTTTGTTGAATACCAATATTAACTATCTTAGAAGTATAATCAGGTAATGATAAATCACAAACAGCTTGAATACAAAGTAATACTATAATTAATATAATAGGAAAGGTAAATTTTTTTAATGTTTTGAAAAACGTTTTCATCTTTTCTCCTTTTATAATATATTTTATACTACTTAATATTCTATTATTATTCGAGAAAATTGTCAATCAAATTAAATATATACAAAAAAGAATTATTTTAAATAATCCTTTTATTATTCGACAACTAAAAATGCTTGAGAGACAATTTCAGTATCTGCATAACCCTTTTTACTTTTAATAATACATTTTAGTCGAGTGAAACACCAACAGCCCGAATAGTGACATCTTCCAATTTACCTACACAAGAACAAGACAATTTTTTGTTCTTTAAAAATTTAGTTATAAAGTCATTCAAATTCAACTATAACCAAACGATAATACAGTCATATCATCCAATAAAAATTGGAATTTAAAATTTTATTTACCAAAAACCACAATTCGAAACGTTTCGTTAGAAACTCCACCTAACAAATTATTAAAGCTAAAGATACCTGCACTGGAACCTGATCCAGCAGAGGCACCACGACCAAAATATGGACCCTGAGAGGTATATGGCATACAGGAATAATCCTGATACCATGATAGTTTTAAATCATGACCTCCTGAACTACTTGTTTCGTATATAGCATCTCCATACATGTGGGAATTGGCTGCATAATTACCAGGACTACTATTTACTGTCCCTAAATTATATACGGTCTTATATTTACTTGCAGCATTAACTACAGTTGAACCAGCACCATTCCCAGCACCTACATATGCAGACATTTGTTCTGTTGTACCACCACTTTTCATCATAATCATACCATTTTTCACTTTTATTAACTTCAACAAAGGCTGTTCCATTCCATACTACTGGCTTCATTCCAGTAAATAAGATGGGTTGATTCGCTCCGCTATTATCCGTATATGGTAGTTTGATTGTTATTGTTTTATTTTTAGTTGTAGAAATTCCACTTCCACTTGTTGCTGTACATGACACTGTTTGATTTTCAAAGTTTAAAGTGCTTGTATTTACTGGGTTACAAGTTAAAGTTCCCCCGCTTATTCCATAACTTACATTAAAATAACTACTTACTAAAGTATTTGCGCCTTGTTCTATTTCAATATCTTCACTAGTTACCGTTAATACTGGTTTTTGTTTATCTAATTTATATGTATCACTACATGTTTTATCTGATTGATTACCCGCTTTATCATATCCAATAGTACATACTATAATATCATTAGATTCTATTGATATTAATACATTACCACTGCTAAAACAAGATAAAAAACAAATTACATCATATTTTAAATATATTATTTCCATATAACATTAAAATATTTATATTTAAATAAAATAAAAACTATAGATTTAATTTTCTATAGCTAATTTATTTAAATTATTAATAAATTCTTTACTTTTCAAGTATAATCCCGTATAAGTATCGTAATATTCATCTAAAAACTTATTGATTTCGTATTTAGATATTTCGCAAATATCTATTTTGCTTATTTTAGATATATCAACGTAATAAAACATTCTAATTAATTTAATACTTTTTTCACTAATAATACTCTCATTTGTTAAACAATTATTGCAAATATAACCACCACTTCTTGATGATAAAGTAGCAATCGAATTGACATTACCACATTTTGCACATTTATCAAGAATAGGCATGACGCCTAAATAATCTAAAAATTTTAGTTCAACTATATTAGTAATTACTAAAGGGTCATAACTTTCATTAATTTTTATTAGACTATTAATTAATATATTATATATATCTTCATGATAATATTGTTTAATAACTTGTCCCGTTAATTCTAATAAAAAAGAAGCATAACTAATCTTATCAATGTTCTTTTTAATACTTTTAAAATTATCAATTACATCAACTGAAGATAAAATGGATAATTTATCTTTTTTATAATAAATGTTAAAAGAGCCATAAGTTAATTTATCGGTTACACTTCTTAAATCACTTTTATAATTTTTAGCTCCTTTAGCTATAATTCCAATAATACCATATTGTTTTGTTATAACATTGAGGATTTTACTTGTTTCACCATAATCGATAACTGATAAAATAATTCCTTCAGTTTTTTCTATCATTATATCACAACCTTTATTTGATTAATTCAAAACGATATTTTTGTTTAATATCAGGATATTTATTTCTATTAACTTCTGAAATAAAATCATTATATTCTCGTGCATATACTTTATGATCATTATATAATGATTCATATATAACATACTTTTTTTGTTCTTCTTCACTATCTTGAGCAATAGCAAGTATTTTATAATTATTTCCTTTGAAATGTCGATAACAACCATTAATGACGACTTCTCTTTTCATAACTACTCCTTATCGATTTTTTTATATTTAATATAATATTCAATTTTTCCAGTATTCTTAAATAAATCCCATAATAATTTTTTCATTTATATCACCTATTATATATAGATGATTTTTTTTAGATTTTATTCATAAATTCTCTCTATTTTATTCAAATTCATTAAATCCAAATTGTTGTAAATATTTTTCTCTGTCTCAATTTGCTTCAACATTTCTTCGATTTATTAACAATAAATAAACTTTACTATTAAATAGTGTTTCTAATTCTTTTCTCGCTGCCATTCCTATTTCTTTTATTTTACTTCCATTTTTGCCAATAATTATTTTTTTCAAAGAATCTCTATCGACAATTATACTAACATTAATTATATAATTGTTTTTGTCCTTTTTTAAATTTTCAAACAGGCAAGTAATCGAATGAGGTACCTCTTCCTCAGTTAAATTTAAAATTTTTTCTCTAACTATTTCTGCTATAATAAATTCCATTCTTTTATTAGTATACATATCTTCTTCAAAATATTTAATATTATCCGTCAAATATTTTTTTAAGCATTCAATTAAAGTTTTAATATTATCTTTCTTTAAAGCTGATAGAGGAATGATTTCCTTAAATGGATATAAATCTTTATACTCATCTATTTTTAACAAGATATCTTCTTTTTTCATTTTATCTATTTTGTTTAAAATAAGTAAAACTGGTGTTTTTACTTCTTTTAATTTTTCAATAACATATAAATCACCTTTGCCAAGTTCAGAGCTAGCATCTACTATAAATAAAACAACATCAATATCTGATATACTGTAATAAGCTTGTTTATTTAAATATTTTCCTAATTTATATTGTGGTTTATGAATGCCAGGAGTATCAACAAAAATAATTTGGGTATCACTTTCATTATATATTCCTTGAATAGTATTACGGGTGGTTTGTGGTTTATTAGAAGTAATAGCCACCTTTTTTCCGATAATACTATTTAACAATGTTGATTTACCAACATTAGGTCTACCGATTAGACTTACAAAACCACTTTTCATAAAACTTCTCCCTTTACTTTATTTTTTAATTCCTGCTTCATTTAGTATTTCCTCCTGTTTTTTAAACATTATAATTTCATCTTCTTTATTCATGTGATCATACCCTAATAAATGTAAGAGTCCGTGAATGGCCAAGAAAGATAACTCTCTTAAAATACTATGGTGATAATTTAATGCTTGTTCGTAGACTTTATCGATTGATATATATATATCACCTAATATTCTAACTTCCATTTCAATATCTTTATTATCTTCTAATGCAAAACTAATAACATCAGTTGGGGCATCGATATTGCGATATTTTTTATTTATTTCTTGGATACAATTATTATCGACAATAATAACATTGAATAATGCATTACTCAACTTTTCTTGTTTAACTACTTTTTTAAAAAGTTGTTCAACTTCTTTTAATTCATTTATCTTTTCTTCCGTTTCATTAATTATTTCAAACATTTATAACTCCAATCAAATACATTATAATAAAAATTAAAATAAATACTGTTAATATATTATAAACAAATGGTTTTTTTAATATTTCTGGTAACTTGTCCTTAATTTTATAAATGAAAAAATAAATATAAAAACCAATTATACCACCAATAATATTTAAAATCACATCATCAACATCAAATACCCTGCCTATAATTAATTGTGTTAATTCAATTGTTACAGAAGTAACAAATGTCAAAATAATCAAAGAATACACTTTTGTTGATTTTAGTATATAAGAAACAAAAAAACCAAAGGGAATAAACATCAACATATTTCCAATAACATTTGTAAAAAAGCCCTTCGTTCCTAAATCATATCGAAACATTTCTTTAAAGGGAATAAAATTAGATGTCGACCAGGAAACGTCTTGAAAAGTTACCGCATAAAACAAACACATAATATAAATAATAAAACCAACCATAATTATTTCTTTATAAAAAATAATTGTGATTTTATTTCTAATAATATATTCAATCCGCATTGAAATAATAATTACTAAGCATATTGAAACCATCGGCCAGCTTTGATTAAATATTTCTAAAATTATATCGTGAAACATACGGTCACCTTTCCCTTATTCTACATATTCAATTTCTTTTTCGGCTGTAATATTTTCTAAAATACTGAAAAATACCGTTACTATTACTTTACTCTCTTCTATATTTTGGTCTAAAACAGTATATTTAATAACTTTTTCGGCTTTTTCTAGATTTTGATTTATTTTCTTATGGGCTTCTTTAATAGCCATTTGGATAGCTTCTTCTTTCGTTAACACAAACGAAATAGTTTCTGTTTCTCTTTGTTGTTGTTTAATTAATTTAATTGGTAATATATCTAAACCTAGTAAAGTATCATCTTTGGTGATTTTTTCCTGATATTTATTAATTGCTAGCTCTATTTCTTTATTTAATATTTTTAAAACATAAATATCCTTTTTATTTCCTGTTTCTTTAATTTCACTATAAATAAATGGGTATTCAACTGTAACTTTATACCAAACTTCACCAAAAACTTCACCTTCAGCATTTACTGTTTGTTTTAATTGATCGTATAAATATATTTCACCAGAAATAATTATTTCCCCTTGTTTAACATATTGATTTATTTCCTTGACAACACTACCCTTGCTAGCTATTATTTTTTTGACAATAGCACTTTTTTTAGCCACAATATGTTTGTTAATATTTTCTTTTGGTTTATCAATAATAATTCGTTCTTGAAATTTAATAACATATTTTGTTCCAACAACTTCTATTTCTAACCACTCTAATTTATCTTTATATCTATTAAGAATATCTGCTTTTATTAGTTGGATATTATTAAAACTTTTTTTCATATGATACCTTTTTATTCCGTGATGAGATAGTTCTTCTAGGAGAAATTTATTCATTTTAGTATTAAAACTAATAATTTCAATATTAAAAATAACATTACTTAAGAAGTGTAACAAAACCATTGCAAAAATAAAGAATATCAAAAAATATTTATATTTATCGATTATTCTTTGCACTTTAATTATACCATAAATTTCTCCTTCAGTAACTTCATAAATTGTTTTTAATTTCATTAATTTATCATAATCATCTTTATATATTATAATTGTTGCTTCATTATGCTTTAAATCATATATTTTTATAATATTTATTTTATTGTCATTTAATCTTTTTAAAAAATTATTTATATTTCTACCCTTTACTGATAGTTTTATCTTGTTTTGAAAAAGAAATATTATTTTATTTTTCATAAATCACCTATTTCTATTTTTTCAACATTTCCTTCGATTAATAGTTCATCAATTAATAACTTTGAAATAACTAAATTACTTCCAGAAATAGTATATTTTTTTTTGTTATCGGCGATTATTATTTTAATGTTGTCAAAATGAATAATTTTAGTATAATTAACAATGTTAATTCGGTTATTTAAAATAATCATTTTAAATTCTTCTTCTAATATAATTGTTCTTAATTTAGTAAGCATAATAATCACCTATATACAGTTTATTTGTTTCACTTCATATTTATTAAATGTTTCAATTAAGTGTCTTCAAAATAGTTTGAATCATATCGAATGTATCAATTACTTTTTCAAACTTATCAACTGATCTTAACTTGTAATTGACTTTAACCTCTTCTTCAAACTGTTTGAATTGTTCGGGGTACCTATTTAAATTTTTATACCAATTGGAATTTTCTCTTAAATATCTTAAGTACACAGGGTTTTTATTAATTCGATGTAGAATTTCTATTTTCATTAATCATCAAAATGTTTATATATTGGTCTTGGTTTATGTTCTTCTTTAGGTGTTTTACTATCTTTAGTTGTTAAATCTTGAACAACACCTAAAACTCTTTGTAAGTTATTAACCCCTGTTTGAATACTATCTACATTAAGCGATTTAAACCAATTTACAATATCTGGAAGTCCTAGTGTTGAGGCGGCTGCTACTGTTGTAGCAACTCCTAAATAATCTTTCCAAGCGTCATTACTATCACCATATAAATCATATATTTCATAAAATTTTTGCCAACTCATGCTTCCGTCTTTAACATGATTAATAAGTTTGGGATTTCCTTTCACAAACTCTTTAAATTCGTCCAATTTAGCCATTACAATCACCTATTACAGTTTATGACATTATTTTTAAAAGTGACTAATAATTAAATAAAAGATTACAATAAATAAAAAACGAACAAGTTTGTTCATTTCTTTTATCTATTATTCAGTAACTAACACCGTTCGTGAAGATGGATGGACATTAGGCATTCCAGTACCACGCCCAAAACGAAAAATACCTGATTCATTTCCATGATTATATTGTCCTCCACGAATAATCCAAGGATTAGTACTTTCGGGAAAATATACTGACTGATTATACCAACCACCTAATTCACTTCCATAAGTTTGAAGTGTTTCTTTAGTTGCATCACCTAATTTACCTCTTGAATGGGTTGTATAAGAAGAGCTATCATATGTATATGCATCATAGTACTTATTTAATGGAACTGTACTAAAATTAGCATTAGAATTATAAAATTGATTACTCGAGTTTACCATGTTACCCATAACATATTCATAGCCTCCACCATTCATATCATAGATACCATAAATATTTCCTGTTGTACTCGCTAACCACCCTAACGGCAAATGATATGCATAAGAACCATTTGGATTATAATCACTTGTTGCAGGTAAGATTCCTTGACTACGTCCTGTATAAACGCTGCTGCTATCATTCTTAGCAATATTGGGACAATCCCCATTAGAACAAAGACCATATTTAGAGTTACTTAAATAAGCAACTACTCCCCATTCTATATTCTTCATCATATGAGAATCACCATCTATTGCATAACGACTTGATATATTACTAATTGATGTATAAAACCTTGATATGGCTGCATATTGCCAAATTTTTACATTTGGTTTTATTATGATAGGTAATTCGTTATTACAAGATGCTGCATTTTGATTATTATTGCATGTTGTATCAATTGTAGAATTTTCAAATTTACCGACCCATATTCCTGTTAATTCGGTTCCATCACATATACCATTTGTTTTGTTTCCAAAACAAAAAGCAGGATGGGTATAGGTACTTGTTCCATTTACAATACTTCCATTCGTACTATCACTACATATCTCACTAATTGTTCCAGAGGCACTTACAGCATTATTGCAGACAATTGTTCCGGTAGAATTTGAACCACTTTCAAAAGCAATATTTATTTCCTGTGGGTTGGCGCTTTCATCATTCCCATTAAAAATAGTATATTTATACCGTGGTATCCACACAAACATAGCTCCTATTTGTTTAAGAGGTATTGTATTTCCAACTTTAATTCCTTGCATAGAAGAAAAATCATATTTTAATAATAAATTTTCATTAATTAAACCAAAATCACTAGAAAAATTATCGATAATTTGTGTTTCCGTAAGAGGCTTGGTATAAATAGCTACATCGCTAACCGATGCGTTAGCATAGCCATAAATTGTTGTTAAATTAATGTTTGCTCCTATCGCCAAAGCAACAGAGGAGAGGGCGATATCGCCCGTTGTTGATGAAGTTCCTTGTAATTCACCATTAACATATAATTTTATTGATGCACCATCATATGTTGAGACGACAGTATAATATTTATCTTTTTCAACTGGAGTTGAAGATGTTACATATTTATAAGAACCATCTATATAAAAAGAACTTCTAATATGATTATTAGTTAGTACATAAATCCCACCTCCACCACTTTCCCAATTTCCTAAGATATGTTGCGTCTCAGCGGTATTTAAAGTATGTATTTTAAACCTAACTGCAAAAGTGACTTTATTTTTGAAATTATAATTAGTCAGTCCAAGATTTATATAATCGTCAACCCCATCTAATAATTTACTATCTAATTGTTGGTTTGCACCATAAACTACCCCATCATTATTATTTGAAGATTGATCAGTTGCATTATCTACATTTAAAACTACGGCATTCGCCCACTCTTTATTATCATAATCATACCATTTTTCATTTGTATCAGTATATATCCAATTACCATTTTCATATGTTACTGGCACCATGCTATTAAGTAGCTCTGGTGGATTGACTACATTTCTCATCTCACCACTACTGGCTATAGAATTAAATATTAAAGTATCAAAATTAGATGGTTTTTCATTACTTACATCTCCATTAATATACCAATAATTTCCATCATGACTTTTTATTGTACAATTACCTAATAATACTTGACTATCTTTAGTATAATGGGCTTCTTCACAAGTGACTGATTTGTCTAAATTAGTATCACTCAAATCTATTACTTCACTATATTTGCCATTGTTAGTTAAATAAGTACCTGTAAGTTGTAATTTAATACTATCAGCATATAAAGATAACTGACTCTTCCTAGCTGCTTCTTTGGCACTGTTAACAACATTGAGGATAACTGGTGTTGCTATCAATGCTATTATAGCCAGGATTATTATTACTGCCAATAATTCAATTAATGTAAATCCTTTTTTCATTTAATTATCCACATCCTATCATGAACACAATTATAACATTCAGTTTAACCCGTGTCAATAAAGTCAGAAAATAATAATTGCCATTTAAATGTATTATTTCCTTTAAACTCTAAAATATTAATAATTATATTATATCTCTTAAATATTTAAAAATGATGAATTAATCATCACTTTCTAAAATAATTGTTACTGGTCCATCGTTATTAATTAATAAATTCATATCAGCTTGAAATATACCTGTTGCAACATTTAGATGTTTTTTTAATTCTTCATTAAATAAATCAAACATATTTTTTGCATCATCTGCCTTCATAGCGGCAATATAACTTGGTCTATTTCCCTTTTTTGTATTAGCATATAAAGTAAATTGGGAAATACTTAAAATACTTCCATTAACGTCTAAAATTGATTTATTCATAATCTTGTTTTCATCGTCAAAAATCCTTAAATTAATTATTTTATTAACTAAATATTTAATATCATCAATAGTATCATTATGAGTAAACCCAACTAATAATACCAGACCGAAAGGTATTTGTCCAACGATTTTATTATCGATGAAAACATATGAATCTTTACTTCTTTGAACAACTACTTTCATTTTATTAATCTCTCAACACTAATAATATTACTTAAAGAGGTTAAATCATTTATATATTTATTTAATTTAGTTTTATTTTCTACTAAAACAGTTACTTCAAAAACAAATTCTTCCTTACTTTTAATAGTGTTAATACTTTCAATTGTAATTGTACTATTTGATGTTTTAGCAATAATATCCATTAAAACATTTTTACCCTCTAAAGCTTTAATAAGTAAACTAGTCGGATATTTTTTAGTGTTTTTATTATTCCAAGTTACTTCGATAAACCTTTCTTCTAACTCTTCAATATTAGGACAATTAATACGATGAATTGTTATTCCATAACCTTTAGTAATATATCCAACTATCTCATCTTCAACAACTGGTTTACAACAAGAGGCGATATTAACTTTAATATTATCAATACCTTTAATAACAATATCACCTTTTACTGATGGTGTCTTTACTACTTTATTTTGACTTTTTTTCAAAATTATTTCTTCTTTAGTTTCATTTTCGCCTAAAACTATATTTATAATTTGGGTAACACTATATTTACCATTCCCAACATTAATACATAATTCATTCATATCACTACATTTTAATTCTGATAAAATTTTATTTAAATTTTCATTAGTTAAAAAATTACTAGATAATTTTTTCTTTTTTAATTCTTTAGATAGTAATTCTTCTCCTTTATTGTAGTAATCTTCTTTAATTTGCTTATTAAAGAACGCTTTAATTTTATTTTTAGCTTGGTTCGTTTTAGCAATATTTATCCACTCTTGATTTGGACCTTCAGAACTTTTATTGGTAATTATTTTGACAATATCGTTATCTTTTAATTCATATTCTAAAGGAACAATTGCACTGTTAACAATAGCTCCTACCATTGCATCCCCAACTTTTGTATGAACACGATAGGCAAAATCAATGGGGGTTGATTCCTTAGGTAGTTCAATGACATCTCCTTGTGGAGTAAAAACATAAATGTTTTCGTTTAAAATATCATCTTTTACTGATTCTACAAATTCTAAATCATCAATCCCTTCATTTTTTAATTCCATAATAACTCTAAAAAATTGAAGTTTTTGTTCCATTTCATTTTGCATATATAGTCCGCCCTCTTTATAGGACCAATGGGACGCAATCCCATGTTCAGCAATTTTATCCATTTCATAAGTTCGAATTTGAATTTCAAATAATTGTCCATCTACTCCAAAAACGGTTGTATGTAATGATTGATACATATTAGTTTTAGGCATGGCAATAAAATCTTTAAACCGTTTAGGAATGGGTCTGAATTTTGAATGGATAATACCTAATGCTTGATAACATTCAGCTTCGGTTTCAACAAAAACTCTTAATGCTAATATATCGTATATCTCGTTAAAACTTCTTCCCGTATCTAGTTTTTTATAAATACTATATATACTTTTAGAACGACCTTTAATTTCGTTTTTAATGCCATTGTCGATTAATATTTTAGTAACACTTTCTTTCATTTCAACTATATAATCATCACGTTCAGTTTTAGTTTTATTTAATTTTTCAATAATTTGAAAATAAACATCAGGCTTTAAATATCTTAATGATAGATCCTCTAATTCACTTTTAATACTATTAATTCCAAGGCGATGAGCAATAGGAATGAAAATATCTAAAGTTTCTTTAGCGTTTTCTCGTTGTCGTTTTTCTGATAATACCCACAACGTTCTCATATTATGTAATCTATCAGCTAACTTTAAAATAATTACTCTAACATCTTCTGTTAAACCAACTAAAATTTTTCGATGACTAGCTATTTGGGAATCATTATTACTACTTAAATTAAGCTTATTAATTTTGGTAATACTTTCGACTAATTTAGCTACTTCACTATTGAAATTAGTTTCCAATTCTTCTTTGGTTACATTACAATCTTCAATCGTATCATGAAGTAGAGCCGCACAAATAGTATTAGTATCAGCATATATTTCACTTAAAATACTAGCTACATTTATCGGATGAATAATATAATCTTCTCCCGTTAAACGTTTTTGATTACAATGCTTTTCGCATGCAAAAAAGAAAGCTTTTTCTATTAATTCAATTTCCGCCTGATCATTAATATACTTTTGAAGCCTTTTTTTTAGTTTTTCAAATTCTTCTTGATTAGATTTCATCATGCATCAATCCTCGTTAAAATATAATGTTCTATTACTTAAATTTAATTTTTGCTTTAAATAAGCATCTATTTCTAATTCGTCCATATTTAAAACATCATTTACCATTTCATATAATAGTAAATTTCTAGCATTTTTCCATTTAATTTCTTTTAAATAATTCCATATATCCTCTACTTTAATATATGAGTATCCATTTCTTTTCATTTCTCTTTTTTTTGTCTCTAATGCAGGCTTTATTCGTTTATATAAGTCCTCTAAATTATTAAATTCCAAAATAATCACCTATTTTCTTAACCCCATACATATATTATATAAGAAAATGAATTAATTTAAAAGGTGAAATATGAAAAAAAACAAATTTGTTAAATCAACTTTGATATTAATTATTGGTGGATTGATTACAAAAATTATTAGTATGGTTATTAAAATTGTTATGACTAGGCTAGTGGGAACAGAAGGAATTGGACTTTATATGCTAGTTAGTCCTACATTTATGTTATTAATTACGATTGCTGTTTTAGGTATGCCAACGGCTATTTCTAAATTAGTTAGTGAAAATAAAAGAAATAATAAAAAAATTATATTCTCAGCAACCTTTGTGGCTATTTGTATTAATATATTAACTTTGATTATTATTTTATTATCAGCTCGGTTTATTGCTAATACTTTATTAAAAGAATCACGGACTTATTATTCAATCATCGCAATCGGAATTGTCTTACCTTTTATTAGTATTTCTAATATAATTAGAGGATATTTTTTTGGCAAACAAAAAATGATTCCTCATGTTTTATCTAATATAGTCGAAGATTTAGTTAGATTATTAAGTATTATTGTTTTCGTCCCAATGTTTATTTTAAAAGGTTTAGAATTTGCGGTGGCTTTTTTAATTTTATCAAATGTCATTAGTGAACTAACTAGTATTGTTATTCTATTTTTCTTTTTACCTAAAAACTTTAAATTAAATAAATGTGATTTAAAACCTTCGATTGATAATATTAAAGAGATTATTAATATTAGTCTCCCAACAACTGGCTCTAGGCTTATCGGAACGATTGGAATGTTTTTTGAACCTATTATTTTAACATCAGTCCTTGTTAAATTAGGTTATAGCAATAATTTTATTGTTACTGAATATGGAATTTTAAATGGTTATGTTATGCCTTTATTATTGCTTCCTTCCTTTTTTACTTATGCTATTTCACAAGCTCTGTTACCAGTTGTCAGTAATAGTTTTGTTAACCATAAAAAGGATTATATAAAAAAGAAAATAAAACAAGCCATTTTCTTTTCCTTATTAATTGGTATTCCTAGTACAATTATTTTTATTTTTATTCCTGAAATCCCTTTACAATTAATCTTTAACACTACTCAAGGTGTTTCTTACATTAAATTTTTAGCTATTATCTTTTTACTTCACTACATTCAAGCCCCACTAACAAGTGTCTTACAAGCAATTGGTAAGGCCAAAAGTGCGATGAAGGGAACTTTAATGGGAATGATTTTAAGAACCATCGCTTTGATTATTTTATGTTACTTAAATATTGGTTTATGGGGATTAGTTATTGCAAGCTCAATAAATATTATTTGTGTTACTATTCATCATATAATAATGGTTCGTAAATATATATACTAAATTTTTAGTATAATTTAAATAATTGATAAATTTCTTAAACCAGAACTAATTCACTTTCAATAATATCAATTAATATACTTATTGCATTAATTAATTCACTATAGTTAATATTCTTGGGATAAATCATTTTTCGTTGGTAAATTTTCCATTGTTCTTTTAAACCCTTATCTTCTTTTATTATATTAAAAACATTTTTAAAAAAGTTTATATTAAAATTAGTTTTGCGTGATTCAAAAGTATTTACTATCGCTTTTACTAATAAAGATTTATTAAAATAATTTTCATTACTACTAATTAGCATAAACAAATCATAATAATCCTTCATTCTAGTATTATCTAATCCTCGACTTATCAAAGATTCAAACTTTTCAGCAATAACCGTCTCTATCGTATAAGCCATAATATTAATTTCTTTATTATTAAATTTACTTCTATATTTATAATTAATTTCTTTTGAGGTAGTAATATCTCCAGTAGAAAGTTCTACAAATAAATTAATTCTTATTTTTTCTAATCTGGCTAAACATTAAGTTGAAATCCACCATATTTGTCCTCTTTTCTTATATCTTTAATTTCTAATATTTCAAAAGTAATATTATCATCTAAATTTATATTTAATATTTCATTAAAAATTGGCTCAATACTTTTCTTATCTAAGGGGATACTTTTTAAGGTGGCATCCATATCTTTAGTTGTTCTAAGATCTTCTCCAATTATTGATGAAAGCAATAATCCCCCTTTTAAAATGATATTTCTTTTATAATTACTTTTAGCAATACGCATCAAAATATGTTCAAAGAAAAACATTTGATAATATTGGAGAGATAAAATATTATTTCCTTTGGCTTTAGTATAAATTATACTTTTTAACTTGTCCTGATTAATCATAACAAGAGCCTCATATATTCATTCACTTTATCTTCAATATTCATTTCTTTGGCATATTTATGAAGCCTATATAAATTTTTATGTTGTAGAGTAACATAAGTTTGTAAAGCTTTAGTAAAAATTTCACTATCCATTTTTGCTCGATTTTTTATTATGTCACAAATAGTTTTTTCAACATCATAAATCTTAATCTTATTCCCAAAACTAGTTTCTTTTTAAGTAATACCCAAATTTAATAAATTTTTTTTTACATAAGTTAATGATATATTTTTATTTTTCAAGAGATTTCCAGCATAATTATATGGAACTGTAAGATCTACAATAAGTGGAATTCTATCCGATAGATTGTGAAAATATAAAGCTGTAGCTAGTGAAAAGATTGCATCCTTATTTAAAAGTTGGAGTTTGTAATATTCATCTACAAATTCATTAGGTAAAATAATTAAAAATGAACAAAATTAATTTTTGTTCACTAATATTTAAAACAATTACTTCTCTTTTTTTTCAATACTATCTTTTTTATTTACTTTTAAACCAAAATGTTCCCGGACCTTCTTATCCACTTCTTCAGTTAATTTAGTATTCTTTTTAAATAGTTCTTTAACAGTTTCTTTTCCTTGGCCTATTTTTTCACCCTTATAAGAATACCAAGCACCACTTTTATCTAAAATTTTTGCTTCGACTGCTAAATCTATTAGCTCACCTTCGTAAGAAACACCTTCTCCATACACAATATCGACAATACAACTTCTAAATGGTGGCGCCATTTTATTTTTAACTACTTTAACGTTTGTTTTATTACCTATAATATCAGTGCCATTTTTTATTTGTTCAGCTCTTCTAATATCTAGTCTAATTGAAGAATAAAACTTTAATGCTCTCCCTCCAGGTGTAACCTCGGGATTACCAAAAATAATTCCAACTTTTTCACGTAATTGATTAATAA